>JBEDEU010000001.1:0-32878 GCA_041175585.1 Pseudomonadota bacterium
CCGCCGCAAATTTGTATATTCTGACCGGTAATGGCAGCAGCATGAGGATCGATCAGATAGCGAACAAGTGATGAAATTTCTTGCGGTTCGATCAACCGCCCAATCGGTGGCAACACAGGCGGCGATGCGCTGCGGTCTGTCTGCTTAACCATTCCAGTATTCGTTGCGGCTGGAGAGACCACGTTAACGGTCACACCATCACGCACCACCTCGGCAGCCCAACTGCGCGCTAAAGCATTCAACGCGGATTTAGTGGCTGCGTACTGACTACGTCCCGCAATTCCTGCCGAAACGCGACTGCCGATCAATACCACTCTTCCGAACTGCTGCTCTACCATCCGAGGAATTAAATGATTCCCAATTGCGCTCGCTGCTGCAACATGGACCTTCCACATCGCATCGAGATCCTCTGGAGATAAGTTCCCAAGCCGAGCGACGCGCAGTAAGCCAGCGGCGTGCACAAACACACCAACCGACGCGCAAGAGGCACCGACCTCCCGCGCAGCCGAGGCATCTCGCAAATCCACAGCATGCGACACGAAGCGTTCGTGACTGATCGTTGCAGGCGATATATCTAGCCCATGCACCATCCAGCCTTCTGCCAACAAGTCCTGTGCAATCGCACAACCCAGCCCAGAACTTGTTCCTGTCACTAGCGCACTGAATTTACTGCGCACGTATATTGGCCTCTTTAATAATGGTTTGCGACATCGTCATATCCGCTTTTTGAAACTTAGCAAAATCAGCAGCCGTGCCGGGATCAACGATGAGTCCTTGCTCAACGAGCTTCTTAGCCATGTCACCCTTCAGTGCTGCTAAGGACTCAGCGCTCAACTTGTTAACAACGGCAGCTGGCGTACCGGCCGGTGCCCAAAGTCCGTACCAGCTATAAAACTCATAGCCCGGAACAGACTCGGCAACTGTCGGGATGTCAGGCATGCTCGCCAGGCGATCCTTTGAGGTCACAGCGATAACTTTCAGCTTGCCAGCCTTTGCGAAAGACTGTGAGCCGAGAATTGGGTCGATGAAGCCATCGATACGCCCCCCAACCAAATCAGTATATGCAGGTGAAGAGCCTTTATAAGGAATCGTCACCGCAGAGATATTGCCCGCCTTCTTTAATAACTCCGTGGACAAGTGGCCTGCCGATCCAGAGGAGCCGATAGCGAACGATAGCTTGCCAGGGTTGGCATTACCGTACGCAATCAACTCCTTCACATTATTCGCTGGCACATGGTTGCCAATGGCAACAGCAAGTGGCGCCTTTGCAACCAAGGAAATAGGGATGAAGTCTTTCTCAACGTTGTACGGGACACCGCTAATTAGCATTGGACCAATCGTAAATGTCGATGCACTGAACAAGAGGGTGTAGCCATCTGCGGTAGCCTTAGCGACAGCATTAGCACCGATCGTGCCACCACCGCCCGCTCTGTTTTCAACGACGAAGGACTGTCCAGTTTGCTCGGAAAGTTTCTGAGCGAGCATACGCCCGACAATATCAAGCGTTCCACCAGGCGGGAAAGGGATGATGACGTTTACAGACTTTGTTGGATAGTTTTGTGCACCTGCAGAGGCGCAAAGTAGCACCACTGATGCTGCGAGAATCATTCTGAGTGATTTTCTTAATTTCATATTAGTCTCCGTTAGTTAGGTATTTTGCTTGCATTAGCGTTTCAGTAAGCCTGCATTCGCTACCGCTGCGCGTAATTGGTTGGTCTCCGCGTCGCTCGGCATCTCGGTTGGGGGCCGCACGGTCGGCGCATCGATGACGCCTGCCAAATACATTCCCATTTTCATCCGCGCATGCGCCTCGCCAGTAGGCTCTCCCCCACCGTATACAGCATCTTTTAACGGCGTGATCACTGCCTGAATTTGCATCGCCTTTCTTAAGTCCCCAGCTTGTACTGCCTGCCATAAGTCATTAATCAAGCCAGGGATAAAGGTCGCGAAACCGACCAAGGCTCCATCGACACCCTGCACCATCGATGCGAGCAGATATTCATCGTGACAGGTGAGAATGGCTTTTGTTGGATCCGCATCGCGCACAGCCTTCACGTCAGCAGCGTACTTATTCATATCTCGCTGACCCACTTTGAATGCCTGAAGGTAAGGCAACTTCGCGAGTTCAGCCATTGTTGCGGTCGAATATGAGGCGCGAGTCCAAGCAGGGTAGACGTGTGCGATCAAATCGAGCCCAGACTCTGCAATCACGTCAAAATACTCTCGGACGTGGCTTGGGCGGAATCCGAACCGCAGCCAATGGTGCGGCGGCATCACATCCAAAGCTGTCGCACCTGCTTTTTTGGCCATCTCTGCATGTACACGAGCGTCCCTTAAGCCTTCACACACGATCGACGAAACCACAGGAGTGCGATGCGCAATCTCACTCGCAACGATCTGGGTGACCTGGGCACGCTCGTCTGGGGTTAACGAAAATACCTCACCCGTGTGACCATTTGTCATCACCGCAACGACACCGGGCTGCTGCGACAACCAAGAGGCCAGCTTGCGTAAACCCAGTTCGTCGATTTTGTGATCGGCGGTAAACGGACACGCAATAGCAGGAATGATTCCCTTATAGTTACTGATGGTCGGCACGTGTAGCTCCCTATTCGTTGGCGGCAATAAGCCCGTTAATATGTATAGGTCATACTTTGCTCGTATAAGGTTTGCATTGCCAATGCTATTTACTTTGACTTCTATGCTTAAAAAGCACTGCCCATGAATCCAACCTGGCTAGAAGATTTCTTGGCGCTAACAAAGTCGGGCAATTTTTCCCGAGCCGCCGAGGAGCGGCACATGACCCAGCCTGCCTTTAGCCGGCGTATTCGCGCCCTGGAGGAATGGCTTGGTGTCGAGCTGTTCGACCGCACACATCAGCCACTAGGGTTAACCCCAGTCGGTCAATGGTTTGTGGGTGTGGCTCAGCGCGTCTTGAGTGATCTTGAACAGCTACCCGAGCAAGCACAAGCACTTTCTCAGGCCCATTCGAGCACCCTAAGGTTCGCCTCCACGCACGCCCTTTCCTTTACATTCCTTCCAAAATGGCTCCGGACGATGGAGTCTCGTATCGCAGTCGGGGGCATTGAGCTGGTGTCGGACGTGTTTCAACGTTGCGAGTCCCTGATGCAACAAGGCAAGACGCAGTTTTTACTGACTCACGCGCATGCTCTTGTCCCCTCTACCCTCGATACCTTGAGCTTTCCCTCGGTCGTAATTGGCACCGAAGCCTTGATTCCGGTATCAGCACCCAGTGCCAAGAGCGCCAAACCATTATTCAGTTTGCCACCCACTCCCGGCACAACGGTACCGATACTCTCATATAGCGCAGGCTCTGGGCTAGGCAGAATTTTCAGAGCCATCAAAGAAGGGGCGCTTGCGAAGCGGTCGGTCGACACCGTTTTCACAGCTGATCTAGCAACGGTCCTGAAGACGATGGTTCTCGAGCAGCGCGGGCTCGCTTGGCTGCCAACAGGCCTGATTGAGGACGAGCTTAACTCTGGACGTCTGGTGCACGCAGCTGACTCTTCCTGGGATATCGAGTTAGAGGTCAGGTTGTACCGTCAGCCCGAAATTAAATCAGCCGCTGCAAATGCACTTTGGCAGGCCATTCCCGCACCCAAAAAACTGTTGCAAGGATGAAAAAACTGCATTAGCATGAGACATTGATGTAGTGAACGCTACATAAAAATTTCCGCTTTTATAAAGGTATCCTCATGTACGATCATTTCCAGATTGAGCGCCTCATTGATCTTTGGCTAACCGAAGATATTGGCTCCTGCGACCTCACTGCTCAACTCATGATCGACGAAGATGCAATCAGCACCTTCCACATGAATGCCCGCGAGCCCATGTACATCGCCGGGATTGATGTTGCCGCGCGCATTTTCACCCGCTACGACTCCCGTTTGACCATCACCAAACTCGTTAAAGATGGTGAGCGCGTCGAAAAAGGCAAGCGCATCATGACGATTTCGGGACCTGCCCGAAGCATCGTGACAGCTGAGCGCCCTGCCTTGAACATCCTTCAGTTGCTCTGCGGGATTGCGACAGAGACGGCGCGCTACTGCGCCGCCATGGCTGGCACTAAAGCCAAATTGATCGATACACGCAAAACAACACCAGGCCTGCGGATGCTGGAGAAGCATGCCGTGACCTGCGGTGGCGGCTTAAATCACCGACTCGGCCTCGACAATGGCGTGATGCTCAAAGACAACCATATCGCCATCGCTGGCAATATCAAAAAAGCTGTAGAGCGGGTGCGCGAAAGACTGCCAGTCCTCACAAAGGTGGAAGTCGAGTGCGACCGTATTGAACAAGTGCAAGAGTCCCTCGAGGCGCAGGTCGATGTGATCATGCTGGACAACATGTCCGTCGAAGAGATGGCCAAGGCCGTTAAGTTGGTGAATGGTCGAGCGAAAGTTGAGGCCTCAGGCGGCATCCGCATCGATACGATTCATGCAATCGCCATGACAGGCGTGGATTACATTTCGACCAGCAAGATCACACAAGCTGCGCCAGCAGTGGATATCGGGCTCGACGAGTAACGCCACAGCATGGCTGCAGGCAGCTTCTTTTTTGTTGTTGGCCCCAGCGGAGCAGGCAAAGACAGCCTGCTCGATGGCGTGCGGCCGTTGCTCGATCCGTCGCGCTTTATCTTTGCGAAGCGTACGATCACACGCCCTGAGGGCTCGCCGGGAGAGGTGCATACAGCATGCACTGAGGCTGATTTTGAAGCGCTCAACGCTGCCGGGAAATTCTTAATCACTTGGCAGGCGCATGGTTTGCACTACGGCCTCCCGATTGAACTCGTCGACGCACTAAAGTCTGGGCAGCATGTCATCGCGAACGGCTCGCGCAGCATGATTGCGGCGCTTAACAAACTCGTCCCGAACCTAGTTGTCATTGAAATCAACGCGCCCACTCACGTCTTAGAAGCCCGACTTAGCGCCCGTGGACGAGAGTCAGCCGATGACATTGCCAAACGCCTGAATCGCACCGTCGATTCCTACCCTGACGGCGTGCCGCTGCTCAAAGTCGTTAATGATCAATCGCTTGCAATCGGTACGATCAGATTGCAAGCGACGCTGTTGACCCACACCGACACTGCCGCCCCCTCCTCACGCATTTTGTTTAAGAAAATTGCTGGGAACGCCTTAACGCCTGTCGAATATCAGACGGCGATTGAAACAATTCTGGCCGGCCAAACACCAGAGGCCGAGTTACAAGCATTCCTGATTGCTTGTACGGTAGAGCTGTCAGACGAGGAAATGATTGCGATTGCAAAAGCACGCACAAAGATTCTGCCTCGCATTGACTGGGGTCGCCCCATGGTGGTCGACAAACACTCCCTCGGTGGGTTACCAGGCAGCCGCGTGACAATGGTTGTCATCCCCATCGTCGCAGCCCACGGCTTAATGATTCCCAAGACGTCCTCGCGCGCCATCACTTCCGCTGCCGGTACAGCCGACGCAATGGAAGTCATCGCAAAAGTCGATCTCACGCCCGAGGAGCTTAAACAGTGCGTTGCGAAAGCGAACGCATGCATCGCCTGGAATGGAAAACTTAATCATTCTGTCCTTGATGATGCGATGAATGCCATCACCCGCCCTCTCGGACTGGATACGCGCAAGTGGTCTGTTGCCTCAATCCTTTCTAAAAAATACTCTGCTGGTGCAACCCATGTTGTGATTGACATTCCGTATGCGGAGGCGGGCAAGGTCAAATCGAAAGCGGACGGGATCGTCCTAGGCCAGCTCTTTGAAATGGTCGGCCGTGAATTGGGTCTGGTTGTCAAAGCCTTCGCCACAAGCGGTGAATCACCGATTGGACGGGGCATCGGCCCCTCCCTTGAGGTCCGGGATGTGTTGCAGGTACTAGAGCAGCACCCAGACGCCCCAAGCGATCTCCTAGAAAAATCACTGTTCTTTGCTAGCCAGATCTTGGCGATGGATCCCGCAGTTGGAACGGTTGAGAAAGGCGCAGAAGTCGCTCAGCGTTTATTGCATTCAGGCGCAGCGCGCCAGGCTATGGAGAACATCATTCAGGCCCAGGGTTCGCACGACTGGCCCGATCTGTCTGGCATCCTCAAACACCCTGTTTATGCGACACAGGCAGGAACCGTGCGCCAAATAGACGGCTTTGTCATCTCTGGTCTCGCGCGCATGGCAGGCGCACCCTTCGACAAACTTGCTGGCGTTGATATCGTCAAACCAGCAGGCAGCCGCGTGCAGGCTGGCGATTTACTGTACCGGATTCAATCCTGCGACCCTGCCTTGCTGAGCAAAACAGTTAAGTCGGCAGAACTAGATAACGGCTTTCGCATCGCCTAAGCCTCTAGGCGTGTCCGCTCACGATCATGGGCACTTCCGTTGCGGGTGGCGTATTGCGACTGCGATGGCATCTGACCAAGCCATCGATCATGACCATACCAATGCCTGGAATATCGCCTAACTGCACGCTATCTAATAAGTCACGGCCGGCTGTGTGTTGCGCCCGATCCATAAAGACAAAGTCGGCCGCGCGTCCTGGCTCAATCAGGCCACAGTTCAGATTACGCATGCGGGCCGTGTTTCCGGTGGCAAAGCAAAACACAAGTTCCGCTGGAATATTGCCAAGACTAGATAGCAACGCAATCATGCGCAAAATACCCAGTGGTTGCACACCGGACCCTGCAGGTCCGTCCGTGCCGAGAATCACGCGATGCGGGCACTTGAGATGAATCGCATGCTGCGCGGCAGCAATTGCTACCTTTTCGTTCCCGTTGTGAACAATTTCAATGCCGCGCGTGGATTTCTCGCATAGCTCGCAGACATGCGCTTCAGATAAGGAGGTGTGGCCTCCGTTGATGTGACCGATGATGTCAGCGTCGGCCTCAAGAACTACGTCCTTATCAATCAACCCCGATCCAGGAATAGAGGGCCCACCGGTATGGATCGTGCTCTGTATGCCATGTTTGCGTGCCCAGGCCACCATTTTCTGGGCCTCTTCACCTGCCTTCACTGAGCCTAAGCCGACCTCACCTAGCAACTTCACACCCGCATCCGCAAGGTCTTTAAAGTCTTGCTCGGTCATGCCTTTTTCAATCACCGGGGCACCAGCCAGCACTTTGACGCCGCCTGGTCTAAAACTATCAAACGCGCGTTGCGCCGTAATGGCCAAGGCCTTCAGACCGACAATATCCTTCGGCCGACCTGGTAGGTGCACTTCCCCTGCTGAAATCATTGTCGTCACACCGCCATTCATGGTGGACTCGATCCAACCCAACTGATTCTGCCGAGGTGTCCAGTCACCAAAAACAGGATGCACATGACTATCGATCAGCCCGGGTGCCAAACACGTCTTTCTAGCATCGATCAGCAAATCCGCATGCGCGGTATCGCAATCTTTTTCCTTACCAACCGCCGTAATAATCCCATCTTGCACCACGACCGTGTCGGCGTCCAAAATTGGTCGATCGAGGTCGCCCGACAGCAGCAACCCGATATTTTTAATAACGACTTTTCCAGATTTCTCTTCAACGGCGGCGTGAGCCATACTTGTCTTCCTTCAGGAGTTAGAGGAGTCGGGTGCAATCGTCTTGAGCACCGTAGAGATAACGAAGTTTTCCCACTGATCGAACGCACTTTGCGCCTCTAAGTTTTCACCTAGAAACGCAGATAAGGTGTAGCGGTTCGATTGATAAAAATATCCGAGCGCAGCGATCATCATGTAGAGGTCACGCGCCTTGAGCTGACTCGTAAACACGCCGGTCTGGGCACCGGTGGCTAGCACCTGATCGATCACACCGATGGCCGTAGAGGAATAATCACGGAAGTTGGCCTGACCGATATGCTTACCTTTATGTAAGTTCTCAATGTTGAGTAGGGTCACAAACTCAGGGTGATCGCGGTAGTAGCGCAAAATGAATTGAACAATTTTCTCGAGCGAGCGCAACGGGTCAAGCAAGTCAAGCTTGAGCTTTGACTCGGCCACGTTAAACCGTTTGTAGATTTCCTCAATCACCGCAACAAACAGCCCTTCCTTATTACCGAAATAGTAGTAAATCATCCGGTCATGGGACTTGGCAGCTTTAGAAATCTTATCGACACTCCCGCCATCCAAGCCATATTGCGCAAAGATCTTGATAGCCGCACGCAAGAGACTCGCACGGGTCGCTAGGGCAGCTTTTTCCCGCACCCCTAACTTTCGTGGGGCGTCGTCCTGCAGCGAACTGTTTGGGGACTGAATCATAAGAGTCATTGCCAGAGGGCAACAAATGTAATAAGGTACTAATTAATGTAGTAATTGCAACATGAAATTTTGACAAAAGCTAGTGGATTCGAATGACAGACCAGGCTAAAACAAAGATCGAATGTAACGCTTGCCCAGTGTTATGCCAGATCAGTCCGGGAAAAACCGGTGCATGTGACCGCTACGCGAATGCCTCGGGAACTCTCATTCGTGTGGATCCTGTCGTGTTTCTTAACCGCAGCCTAGAAAAGAGCGAAACATCCGCTCTGGTTGCGTTCGCTGGACCGAAAAAACTAGCCTCAGAGGGTGAACCCGATCCTTGGGATCACAACCTGCTGCACGCCAATCAAGTTTTTGTCTCTGGCGTGGGCTCGTCCACCACCTACCCTGATTACAAGCCCGCACCGTTTATTGTTGGCTCGCAGGTCGATGGCGTCGACATGGTGACTGTGGTGACCGAGGGCATCTTTAGCTATTGCAGTCTAAAGGTCAAAATCGACACCGATCGCTACCTAGGTCCTGAGCAGGCGAATGTCCTGTGCCGGGGCGAAGTCGTGGGTCATGTGACAACTGCCGAGTACGGCTCGCAAATGCTTTCACTGGGTGGCGTGCACCACCTAACCGGTGGTAGCAAAAAGGAAGGTCGCATCACAATGGAGATGATGCTGGCCCTCGGAAACAAGCAGTCGGTTGAACTCGACATTGAAGGTGGCTCAAATCTCATCGTACAGGCAGGTCGTGCACCGATCGTCAATGGTGTTGAAGAGCGTCGTATGCGCGTTGGTTGTGGCTCAGCTGCAATCGGAATTTTCGCGCAACAGTTTTCGGAACTCGCCGATGAGGTCGTCGTTGTGGACGACCACATCACTGGCGTGCTAACAGAGCACCAGGCTGGTAAGTGCCTGGGGATGCGCGCCTCTGGCATTGTGATCGGCGGACGACGCTCAACACCGGGGCGCTATTTTCAGGTTGCAAACCCTGGCACGGGCTGGGGTGGCACCGATATTGCCGACCCCTTAAGCATCATTGAGAGTTGGGACACTGAGATCGCCTGGCCGGGCCTAAGGCTACTGATGACATCAACGACGGGCGAGCATGCATCCTGGTATGTGCTGGATGAGCAGTTACGCCCGATTGAACAAGCGATGCCCGCAGCCGTTCAAACTGTGATCGACCGTATTGGTGAAAACTGCGAGCCGTCTCTCGCTTCAGTTTTGTTCCTGGGTGGCGCTGGAGGTAGTTTGCGCGCTGGAGTAACAAACAACCCAATTTTGCTGACACGTGCGATCAAGCAGGCGCTGGTCAATGTCACGTGCGGTGGAGCGCCCGCCTACGTATGGCCAGGCGGGGGTATCACTGTCATGGTGGACGTGCTCCGTATGCCAGACAACAGCTTTGGCACAGTTCCGACACCAGCTATCGTTGCACCCATTGAGTTCAGCATGCGTGCAGACGATTTCAAGCGTCTGGGTGGCCATGTCGACTACGTGCGAGGACTAGATCAGGTTCTGCGAGAAGGTGCTTGGCACGATGACGGGGCTCCTCAAAGTAGATTGTGGGTAGCCCCCCACGCAGACACGCAATGGCCGTTAGGTATGCCACCAATGTTGGGTTAAGCGAAGATGTCACGCGCGACTTCCCTCATTATGGATGATGGACGGCGACACTTTCAGCACGGCCCAATCGATATCGTGGCCCATGCCGAAGGTGATTGCGAGGCAGTGACTGCCGCGCATCACGCGGCATCCGAACGCTTCGCAACGATCCTATCGGAGTTGGTCGGCGAATTGCCGGTACTTCGCCAACCCGTAAACACACTATCAGCCTGTCCGCTGACTGGTCCGATTGCGCAAGCGATGTGGCACGCCTGCCAACGCTGTGCGAGCGACTTCATTACACCGATGGCCGCCGTCGCAGGTTCTGTTGCGCAAGCACTGATCGGATTTTATGCCCAGCCAGGCGTGACGCGTGCCTGGGTAAATAATGGCGGCGATATCGCGCTGCACTTAACCCCAGGAACAAAAGTCGACATCGGCTTGTTTGCCGATATTGCAAAACTTGATGCGCACGCGCTGCGAGAAGGAATCACGCTCGACGGAACGCTCAGTATTGATTTCACAATGCCGGTTCGAGGCGTTGCAACCAGTGGTTGGCGCGGGCGCAGCCTGTCTTTGGGTATTGCCGACAGCGTGACCGTCCTGGCAGAAACGGCAGCTTTGGCCGATGCAGCTGCAACGGTCATCGCGAATGCCGTCAACACAGACCACCCGGCAGTTGAGAGACAACCCGCCAGCACGGTAAAAGACAACTCCGATCTCGGTCACAGACTAGTGACGGTACATGTGCCAGCTTTAGACCCAGACACCGTTCGCCAGGCCTTACAGCAGGGTTTACAGCAGGCTCTACAAATGAAGCAAAGCGGTTTAATCTCTGCTTGCATATTGACTTGCCAAGGCTGGGTCGTTACGACAGACTCACCTGCGCTTGTACGCAACCATATTCACTAACGCAGCACACAGAAATCAGGAGCCCGCATGGCAGCAAAGATTCGCAAGCTCATCGTTCAGGTTGATGAGACCCATCTTGAAATGGGTCAGCTCATCTCGCCCCCAACCCGCAGAGCACTTGCCATCGCCGTCATTGAGAACCCTTACGCGGGCGCCTACAGCCAAAACCTTGACGCTTTGATTGAGATCGGCGAAGAATTAGGTGCTCTTCTGGGCAATAAATGTGTTGAGGCACTTGGCATCACCCCCGAGGAAGCAGAGAGCTACGGCAAAGCAGCGATTGTCGGCGAGGCCGGAGAGCTCGAGCACGCTGCTGCAATTCTGCATCCAAAATTAGGCGCGCCGCTGCGGCAAGCTGTGCACCACGGTGCGGCACTCGTGCCCTCCAGTAAAAAGCGTGGAGGCCCAGGTTGTGCGATTGATGTACCTCTGGGACACAAAGACGCGGCCTTCGTGCGCAGTCACTTTGATGCGATTGAAGCGCGCGTGACAGACGCTCCAGGCGCCAAGGAAATTGTAGTGGCAGTAGCAGTAACAGATAGCGGTCGCCCTTTACCCCGCATCGGTGGTCTGCAAGCAAATGAAATCGAGGGTAAAGATGGCTTACGTTAACAAGAGTACTTTTAATTTTTTGGAGAATTCCATGCGTCGCATATTTACCAAACGTATCACGGCATCCATTGTCTTAGGTGCCTCACTGCTGGGCGCGTGCGTGACAGCCTCAGCCCAAGACGTCATCAAGATCGGCGAAATCAATAGCTACAAGGCTCAGCCAGCTTTTTTGGAGCCCTACAAGAAAGGTATGGAACTCGCGATTGACCAAATCAACGCTGCCGGTGGCTTGAACGGTAAGAAAGTACAGCTGATTACGCGCGATGACAACGCAAACCCAGGTGATGCTGTACGTGTCGCCGAAGAGCTCATCTCGCGCGACAAGGTCGATGTTCTAACTGGATCATTTCTTTCCCATATCGGTTTGGCACTGACCGATTTTGCAAAGCAGAAAAAAGTGTTTTTTCTGGCTAGCGAACCGTTAACAGACAAAATCGTTTGGCAAAACGGTAACCGCTACACTTTCCGCCTGCGCCCTTCCACCCATATGCAGGTAGCTATGCTGGTACCAGAAGCCAGCGCCATGAAAAAGAAACGCTGGGCAATCGTTTACCCAAACTATGAATACGGTCAATCTGCCGCAGCGACCTTCAAAACACTGATGAAGGCTGCTCAACCAGATATCGAATTTGTCGCTGAGCAAGCCACACCTTTGGGTAAAGTCGATGCCGGTAGCGTGGTGCAAGCTCTGGCAGACGCAAAACCTGATGCTATTTTTAACGTGCTGTTCGGCGCAGACCTTTCGCGCTTTGTGCGTGAAGGTAATACCCGCGGGTTGTTTAAAGGTCGAGAAGTTGTCAGCTTGCTGACTGGTGAGCCTGAGTATTTAGACCCACTCAAAGACGAAAGCCCAACCGGCTGGTTGGTCACAGGCTACCCTTGGTATGCGATCAAGACACCGGAGCATGACGCCTTCAAGAACGCCTACGAGGCGAAGTACAAAGACTACCCACGACTAGGGTCAGTTGTTGGCTATAGCGCCATCATGTCTCTTGCAGCGGGTATTAAAAAGGCTCAGAGCACAGACACCGAGAAGCTGATCACTGCATTCCGTGGTCTGACGCTCATGTCGCCTTTTGGCAGCGTCACGTACCGTCCTGAGGATCACCAGTCAACAATGGGTGGCTATGTCGGTCGCACTAAGGTTGAGAACGGCAAAGGTGTGATGGGAACGTTCCGCTATATCGATGGCGCAACTGTTCTACCATCGGCAGAAGAGGTCAAAAAACTTCGTCCTGCTGATTAATACTTTTACAAACTAACGAGGGAGCCCTGCCTGCATGGACCTTTCAAGCTTGATTGTTCAACTGCTCAATGGTCTAGCAGGCGCGTCATCACTTTTTCTAGTGGCGGCGGGGCTTTCCTTGATTTTCGGGGTGACCCGGATTGTGAACTTTGCCCACGGCTCGTTTTTCATGGTGGGCATCTACGTCGCGTACACGCTCGTTGAGAAACTTTCGTCGAGCATTGGTTTTTGGCCAGCCCTTTTGCTGGCACCACTGGTCGTCGGTTTGTTGGGCGCAGCGATTGAAGTCACGCTACTGCGGCGCATCTATCGTGCCCCCGAACTCTTTCAACTTCTTGCAACCTTCGCCCTGGTACTTGTCATTAAAGACGCTGTACTTTGGATTTGGGGTCCAGAAGAACTACTTGGACCGCGCGCCCCAGGGCTGAAAGGCTCTGTTGAAATTCTGAGTCGTAACTTCCCCTCTTACGATTTATTTTTGATTGTTGTCGGACCTATCCTGCTTGGCTTGTTATGGTTACTGCTGACACGCACGCGCTGGGGCACTCTTGTTCGCGCAGCAACGCAAGACCGGGAAATGGTCGCAGCCCTCGGCGTTAACCAGGCCTGGCTCTTCACCGCAGTCTTCGCACTCGGTGCCCTCCTAGCGGGTCTGGGCGGAGCACTGCAGCTTCCGCGCGAACCGGCAAGTCTCGAGATGGATCTGCACACGATTGGTGCTGCATTTGTAGTGGTTGTGGTGGGTGGCATGGGATCCATACCCGGTGCCTACGTTGCAGCGCTCCTCATCGCGGAGCTCAAGGCGATTTGTATCTGGCTTGGATTAGTCGAGATCGCTGGCATACAAATATCATTCTCTAAACTCACACTGGTTGTTGAGTTTCTCGTGATGGCGATCGTCCTGGTCTTTAGACCTTGGGGCCTGTTGGGTCGAGCGCAACCCGCTTCGCGAAACGCTGCTGAAATCGAGATGCCTTTACGTCCAGCCTCAAACGCCTACAAGCTAGGTGGCGCCTTGGTGGTACTAGTTTTAATTGCCATGCCTTGGCTCACAGCTCAATCTCCTTACGTCACGGTCTTGCTGATCGATCTCCTGATCGCGGTCCTGTTCGCAGCAAGCTTGCATTTCATCATGGGCCCCGGAGGGTTGCACTCCTTTGGTCACGCCGCCTATTTTGGCTTGGGTGCCTATGGTGCGGCACTCATCATCCGTCATCTCGGCCTGCCCATGGAGCTCAGCCTGATGTTAGCGCCCGCGGTCGCTGCGCTTGGCGCATTTCTGTACGGCTGGTTTTGTGTTCGGCTATCAGGCGTGTACCTCGCGATGTTGACTCTCGCTTTTGCGCAAATTACTTGGGCAATCGTCTATCAGTGGGATGCGTTCACAGGCGGCAGTAACGGGCTAACAGGCGTGTGGCCTGCGCAGTGGTTACAAGACAAGAAGAATTACTACTTTGTAACGCTTGGGTTGGTGGTGGTTGCTATCTACATCATGCGCAGGCTGTTGTACTCCCCTTTTGGCTATGCCTTGCGAGCCGGCCGGGACTCCCCTCTTCGCGCCGATGCAATTGGTATCGACGTAAAAAAAATACAATGGGTTGCGTTTATTGTGGCCGGAACGTTTGCAGGCCTAGCAGGCGCCTTGTTTGCGTTCTCTAAGGGAAGTATTTCACCGGAAAGCTTGCACGTGAGTCGTTCCATTGATGGCCTAGTTATGGTGCTCTTGGGTGGCATTCAAACCCTTGCTGGCCCAATAGTCGGGGCGTTTACCTTTACATGGCTACACGACACCGTTGCACGCAACACAGAATATTGGCGTGCCATGCTAGGTGCGATTATTCTTTTACTCGTTTTACTCTTTCCCCAAGGCATTGCTGGCTTTGCCGCGCAAATTACTGAGCGCATTAAAGCAGCACGCAAGGAGGCCGCATGACTCTGCTGACAGTGCGCGGACTTGGAAAGTCGTTCGGCGGCGTTAAAGCTGTCGATGGAATTGATTTTGATCTCAAGGCAGGTGAGCTGCTCGCCCTGATCGGACCCAACGGTGCAGGCAAATCGACGACCTTCAACATGGTGAACGGTCAACTCAAAGCCGACCGAGGCTCAATCAAAATGGATGGCACAGAGCTCATCGGCCTCGCACCACGCGCGATTTGGCGTTTAGGCGTGGGCAGATGCTTTCAGATCGCCGAAACCTTTTCATCGCTCACTGTCATTGAAAACGTTCAGATGGCCTTGTTATCGCACGACAATCAGCTGTTTTCATTTTTTAAATCTGCCTCTGCACATGCGCGAGACAAAGCACTAGAACTCCTAAGCCAAGTAGGTATGCAGGAACAAGCTGACCGCCCCTGCAGCGAACTTGCTTATAGCGATGTCAAGCGTGTCGAACTTGCGATTGCTCTCGCCAACGACCCCAAGCTCTTATTGATGGATGAGCCGACCGCTGGTATGGCACCCAAAGAAAGAAACGACATGATGGCGATGACCAAGCGCCTGGTAATTGAGCGCGGAATTGCTGTACTCTTTACCGAGCACAGTATGGATGTTGTCTTCGCCTACGCTGATCGCATCAGCGTGCTGGCACGCGGGCGACTCATCGCACACGGCACCCCTGACTCCATACGGGACAACCGCAACGTCCAAGAAGTCTATTTTGGGGGTGGTAGCACCTTTGAGCTCAAGCCAGCAAAACTAGCGGGGGTTGCGCCATGAGTCAGCAGACTCTCCTCACAGTTTCTGGACTGCAGGCTTGGTATGGTGCTGCAAAAATTCTTTATGACGTGGACTTTAGTGTTGCACGCGGTGAAGTCGTTGCACTCATGGGGCGCAACGGCGCCGGCAAGTCCACCACAATGAAATCCATTATGGGACTGATGGATAAGCGGCGTGGGCAACTACATTTCATGGATCAAGATATCTCGCAGCGCGCGACGCACGAGATCGCTGCGATGGGTTTAGGCTTCGTACCAGAAGATCGGCGTATTTTTACAGACCTCACCGTTCTCGAGAATCTTGAGGTTGGGCGCCAAGCAGCCCGTCATTGGCCGAGCGGCGACCCCGCGCCGCACTGGACACCGGAAAAACTATTTAAACTTTTTCCCAATCTTGGCGAGATGCCAACTCGCCCTGGCGGACGAATGAGTGGTGGTGAACAACAAATGTTGACCGTCGCGCGCTCCTTAATGGGAAACCCATACCTGATTCTTCTCGACGAACCGTCTGAGGGAATCGCTCCCGTCATTGTCGAGCAAATGGCGCAGATGATTTTGGCTCTTAAACAACAAGGGGTCAGTATTTTGTTATCTGAACAGAATCTACACTTTGCTAACCTTGTGTGCGACCGCGCGTATGTTCTAGAAAAAGGGCAAATCCGTTTTTCAGGCACGATGCGCGAACTCGACGAAAACGAAGCCGTACGACGTGCTTATCTGAGCCTGTAGCACCCATGACTGTACAGCACAGCAACGCTAAACCTCTGGCACTGACAGTTAATGGTCAGGCACTTGAGACCCGCCTCGATCCAGATACACCTCTTCTCAATTTTTTACGGAACGACCTTGGGCTCAATGGACCCAAATACGGTTGCGGCCTTGGCCAATGCGGCGCCTGTACGGTCCTCGTTGATGGGCAAGCCGCGCGCTCCTGTGTCATCCCCATTGAGGGCATTCAAGGCCGGGCCATCACGACCTTAGAGGGGCTGGGATCACTTGCAGAGCCTCACCTCATTCAACAGGCATTCATCGCCGAGCAGGCTGCACAATGCGGATACTGCCTTAACGGCATGATTATGATGACAGCGTCCTTGCTCGCCCGGAACCCGTCACCCACCGAACAAGAGATCCGGTCTGAGTTATCCGCCAATTTTTGTCGGTGCGGCACGCATATCGAGATCATGCGCGCCGTGCAGCGTGCAGCACAAATGATGCAAGATGCTAAACACTCTCGGGTAACGCGCAATGGCACTTAGCAACACACTACGGCTGCGCAAAGACTTTCTGGATGCCTCAGGGGTATTACTTGTCGTACGGGAGCCACTGCCTGCCCCTCCACCAACCAAGGGGCAACCCGCTGCGGTGCCCGCAAATCCGGCCGAAGGCCAGGAGGTATTGCTGTCGGTATGGTCTGATGGACGTATCGTTGCACTGCACGGACATGTTGACCTTGGAACAGGCCTGCGCACTGCCTTAGGTCAAATCGTTGCAGAAGAACTTGATGTCCCCATGGATCAAGTTGAGGTGATTCTCGGCGATACCGGTCGCGCACCCAATCAGGGGCCAACCATTGCAAGCGGTTCAATACAACTTCACAGCCCTCCTCTGCGCCAAGCGGCGGCGCAAGCGCGACGCTGGATGCTTCAAGCCGCCGCAGCAAAATGGAATACGCACGCGAACGGCCTGCGCACAGAGCGTGGTGAGGTTCTTTACGAACAAGTCGGCCGTGACACTGAACGCGTGACCTATGCCGCGCTCATTGGTGAGACCAACATTCGTTTGTTGCTTGATCCTTCCGTTAGTCTTAAGGCCCAAGAAGATCATCATACGATTGGGCAACCGATTCCACGCGTTGACATCCCAGGTAAAGCAACCGGGCAACTGACGTTCGTTCACGACATGCGTGTGCCTGGAATGCTGCACGGTCGGGTGGTCAGACCACCTTACGCAGGTGCCGACCATGGTGACTTTGTTGGCAACCTTCTGGAGTCTGTTGACGAGACCTCGATTGCCCATATCCCTGGCATCAAAGCCGTGGTCGTCATTCGTGACTTCATCGGTATTGTTGCCGAACGCGAAGAACTCGCCGAGCAAGCGGCTAGCCAGTTGCGTGTTGTCTGGAAAGATTGGCCCGGCCTGCCCGACCTGAGTCATCTTGAGAACGCGCTACGGGCAAATCCCTCGACACCGCGCGAACTCATCAACGAAGGCAATATCGATGCTGCGCTACGGGATGGGGGTACTGAGCTCTCACGCACTTACATCTGGCCCTATCAGATGCATGCCTCAATCGGACCGTCTTGCGCGATTGCAGACTGGTCAAACGCTGAACCGTATAAGCTCACTGTATGGGCCGGCACACAAAACCCACATGTGTTGCGCGCCGATCTCGCGCGCCTGAGCGGGCTGACCGACCTAGACATTGAAATCGTAAGAATGGAAGCCTCAGGCTGCTATGGGCGTAATGGCGCCGATGATGTAGCAGCCGACGCAGTATTGCTGTCGCGTGCGGTCGGTGCACCCGTACGTGTGCAGCTCACCCGTGAGCAAGAGAACCTCTGGGAACCAAAAGGCGCAGCGCAGTGGATGCAAGTACGTGGAGGGTTGGATGCTGCGGGCGACTTTGCAGCCTATGACTTTCAAACCTCTTATCCCTCAAATGGCGCCCCGACTCTTGCGCTGTTACTGACACGCACGATTGAGCCTCTCGCCCAAACTTACGAAATGGGTGATCGTACGGCTCGCCCACCCTATCAAGTTGGGAATCTGAGGGTGACGGTCAATGACATGCCGCCGATTCTTCGGGCCTCCTGGTTACGTGGCGTATCCGCATTGCCAAATTCGTTCGCGCACGAATCCTATATTGACGAACTTGCGACGCAAGCGGGCGTTGATCCGGTCGAGTTCCGCCTACGCTATTTAGACGATCCACGCGCAAGAGAACTCTTGCAGGCAACGGCCGACAAAGCTGGCTGGCTGCGTCATACTGAACCCCAGTTGCAACCCACCGATGGCGATATGTTGCGCGGCCAAGGTGTTGCCTATGCCCGTTATATCCATAGCAAGTGGCCTGGGTTCGGTGCAGCATGGGCAGCATGGGTGGCGGACGTCGAAGTAAACCGTCACACGGGTGAGGTCCATGTCAAACGCGTCGTGGTTGGGCACGATGCCGGCATGACAATCAACCCAGCAGGTGTAGAGCATCAAGTGCACGGCAATGTGGTCCAGACCACCAGCCGTGCGCTGCACGAGAGCGTACCGGTACGAAAGCAAGACAACACTGTAGCAACGCGTGAATGGGGCTCTTATCCTATTCTGAATTTCCGTCAAGTGCCGGTGATCGATATCTTACAAATGCCTCGTCCCAACGAGGCACCACTTGGTGCGGGAGAATCTTCGTCCGTTCCCGGTACTGCAGCAATCGCCAATGCAATATTTGATGCAACCGGCATTCGATTTCGTCAGCCGCCTTTCACACCAGAAGTGGTACGAGCAGCACTCAACCCCCTGCCTCCCGTAACCCAGCCTGGTTACCCAGCTGAACAACCCATACAACGGGCGCTGCCCGCCGCAGCGAACCCGAATGCGCATTGGCCGACGCGAAGACCTTTTGCAAAAAGACTGGCCGCCGTGCTTGCCGGCGTGGCAGGTCTGTCACTAGGCTGGCTCGGCTTACGTGGGCCTGCGCCTATTGCGCCCATTACTCAGTTCAACCCGGCTCTGTATTCACCACAAACCATAGAGAAGGGTCGACAATTGGTCGCACTGGGTAATTGTGTGACCTGTCACACTGCGCCGAGTGGTCAGCCCAATGCGGGCGGTCTTGGAATACAGACGCCCTTTGGCACGGTCTATTCCACGAACTTAACGCCAGATAAAGATAGCGGCATTGGTGCTTGGTCCCTACCCGCTTTTAGGCGTGCGATGCGCGATGGCGTATCGAGAGACGGACATCTGCTCTATCCCGCATTTCCGTACACGTCATTTAAAAACATGACGGATGAGGACATTACATCGATTTATGCCTACTTAATGGTGCAAGCACCCGTCGCACAAAACAACCCAGCGACGCAACTATCAGCACCGTTTTCGTATCGTCCTCTCATGGCTGTCTGGAATGCCTTATACAGCGAGCCCGCCACCTCACAGACTTTGCTTGCTGATCAAGGCGAGCTTTGGAACCGTGGCGCATATCTCGTGAACGGTGTTGGACACTGCACGGCCTGCCATACACCTCGCGATATGCTTGGTGGCGAAAAGCTTGGGCAGGGATTTTTATCTGGTGCTTGGATCAAAGGCTGGGAAGCGCCCGCTTTAACCGCCGCATCGAAGTCACCGGTCAGATGGACTGAGCAATCTTTCTACGATTATTTACGTACGGGTTTTAGTGGACAACACGGTAGTGCTGGCGGCCCAATGGCACCGGTTGTGCAGCAACTCGCATCCGTCCCGGACAGCGATATCAAAGCGATGGCCCACTATCTCGCTTCGTTTCAAGACGCGGCCACACCCGCCCAAGCAACACACGCGGCACAAGATTATGTTGTAGCAGCCAAAACCTCTAGCGCGACTTTGCTCGGACCTGCCCAAAGAATGTTCACGATGGCTTGCGCTGCGTGTCATCACGACGGCGATGGACCCAAGCTCCTCGGTGCGAATATCCCGCTGGCGCTCAACACGAACTTACACAGCGATAAGCCAGACAATGTCATTCGTGTGATTCTGGAAGGCGTACGTAAGCCTGCGAGCCAAGCGATCGGTTTTATGCCGTCCTTTGCCGGCCAACTCGAAGACGAGCAGGTTAGTGCGTTAGTGCAATATATGCGTGCCCGCTTCGCACCCGACAAAGCCGCCTGGAATAATCTAGAGCAAAGCATTGCTCGCATCCGCAAAGAGACTGCCAGCCAGACAGGGCTTACTACCCCTGCAAAGTAAACCGGACGGGAAACTCCACCCAACTTGCCATGGCGGTCCCCTGCGATCTCGCGGGTTTAAAGCGCCAACGCGCGACGGCGCGCAACGCAGACTCATCGAATAGCCGATAGCCACTGGTTTTAAACAAAACGATTTGCTCAGGCAAACCCGAGCGATCAACGCGTACCCGTAACCATACCGTCCCTTCGATTCCTCGCTGACGCAGCATCATCGGGTAGTCAGGCGGTGGATTAAGATGATGTTGTGCTCGTGCGTGAGCATCTTGTCCGACGTCACCTCGGGAGGCGCTCGGTTGTCCATCTACGACACCCCCCTGCTTGGTTGCGACACGCAACGTTTCCTTTACTTGTTTAACCGTTGGCAACGGAGGACTGACGGCTTCGCTGGGGATCTCCGCTTCCGATGGTTTCGCTGATTCTTCAGGGATGGCGACGGGTAGATCATCGACAAACGCGTACTCGCTCGCTCCAACTTCGGCAGGCTGTATATCAGAGATAGCAATCATCAATACGCTATCAGTTTTCGCGAAGGGATGAACGCTACCGACTTGTTGCCAATCCACGACGGCGAAGAAGATCAGCGCCGAAGCGATGAGCAGATGTATCAACAGCGCCGGCAGAATTGGCCGCCGATCAAAACAATGAAAAAAATACATTATCGATCCCTCGTCGAAGTGGTTGCGCGTAAAAACAAGACATCATCAATTCGATGCACCAAGAAGTGCACACCAAACAGACGCTCTAAGTCTGGCAAGGCTTTCAAAGACGCTGAACAATCCGCAAACTGTTGTCCACGTTCAAGCATGATCAGTCGGTCAAATCGTTGCAGTGCAAGCTGCACATCATGCAACACAGCGATCAAGGTATGGCCACGTAGCCGAGTGAACATTTCCAATTGCTCAGAAAGCTCAAGAGCAAGGCCCGGGTCAAATGCAGCAAACGGTTCATCGACTAGCAATAACCCACCGCGTGCCTCCCAAAGCTGCGCAAAGACACGTGCAAGATGGACACGTGCAAGCTCACCGCCAGACAATCCGACTGTTGTTCGCTCCAGAAGGTGGTCCGCACGCGCCAATAATGCCGACTGCCTGATGATCTGATCGGAGTTCTGATCAAAATGCTTACCTAATCTGCCCAATCCAATGACGAGCTTTACTGGCATATCAAAGGTATTTTGATATGCCTGGGGCAAGACCGCCCGCAGATGACTCAATGCAGTCGGACCAAAGGTACTGAGAGGCCTTCCCATCAAGTTCAGGATGCCAGAGGCGGTCGCGCACTCACCCGATATCAATTTAAGCAAGGATGACTTTCCGGCGCCGCTCGGACCAAGAATGGCGATACGCTCACCTGGAGCGATATCGAAAGTAAAGGGGCCAAAGTCCATAGACCCAATTCGTGCGCGTGCCTCGTGCAGACGTAACTGACAAACGAGACGATGACTCATGCCGTCCTTCCTTTGCCTCGCACTAGCAACCACAAAAAGAAGGAGCTACCCAACAACGCGGTAAAGATCCCCACAGGCACCTCGGCGGGTACAGCAATCGTTCGCGCCAAGGTGTCGGCACAAATTAGCAAAATAGCCCCACCAATTGCAGATAGCGGTAAAACGCGTCGCAGATCAGCGCCTGCTGTCATGCGCACTAAATGCGGTGCCACGAGCCCAACGAAGCCAATCACGCCACAAAATGCCACAGCAAAGCCAGCTAGGGCCGCCACGATCAAGACGACCCGTAACCGTAGGCTTGGTAAGCAAACCCCCACATGCCGGGCGATATTTTCCCCAAGCAACAGTGCGTTGAGCCTCTGCACGAGCCCAAGCGTCGCAACCCAGACACCCACCAATAAGCCACTGACTACGGTGACTAGCGTCCAGCTTGCGTTGGATAGCGTGCCGAGTGTCCAGAAAGTGAGACTACGTAGCTGGCTATCTGTCGCCGTATAGGCACACAACCCAATCACAGCTCCCGCAAGTGCATTGATTGCAATCCCAGTCAAAAGCAGCCCTGCGATGGAACCAGCCATCCAGCGGCGAGACACACCATCGAGCAATAAACACACAAGTACTGCACCGCTAAAGGCGATCAGAGGCAGCACGAGCCAGTGCGTGGCCGCACCACCTAAAGCCTGACTCTGTGTCAAAAAAACAATCGATAGTGCCGCTGCACACGCGGCGCCTGAGGAAATACCAAGTAAACCCGGCTCCGCCAGGGGGTTCCGAAACAATGCCTGTGTCAACGCTCCTGAAAAACCCAGGCTGGCACCGATTAACGCCGCAAACAGCACGCGAGGCAAACGGATATCCCATAAGATTTGTCGATTACTAACCGCCAACATATCGATGTCTGGTGTGTCCAGCCAGAACAGCCATGCAGATTGATCGAGTACTAGCGCACCAAAGTGTGTTGCGCCTAGGACAGCCAAGAGCAACACGATTAGCAGACCAAGCGTTGCGGACGCGGCACTGTTGCGCAGAATCCGACTCATACCCGCATCGCCTCGCTTGAAGCGCGTCGTAACGCCAATATCGCATCTGGCATGCGCGGCCCAAAGCCCAAGAGAAACATGGTGTCAAACACGAGCCATCTCGATTCGTGCGCAGCCGGTGTCATTGCTAGGCCTTTAATCTGCATGATCGATTCGCTTGCACCTGAAGCACTCTGGTGAGCCATGGAGTCAGGCTGTGTCAGGACAAGCAAATCCGGCTGGGCGGCGATCAAGGCCTCCGTTGTAATGGGACGATAGCCCGCCGTGCCCGCAAAGGCGTTTTGCAACCCTGCGTGTTGCAGCATCGCATGCGCGCCAGTACCCGAACCCGCGACGATAAACTGACCAGGCGATTGCCCCAGAATGAACATCACCCGGGCATTGGTCTGTGGCGCGAGTGTGTGCAGTACCACAGCACCCCACTCTCGCCGCAGTTTCTCAGCGAGTGATTTGGCCCGTTCCTCGCACCTCAAGATCCGACCGAGCTGCTTGACCCGCAAAATCAGTGCCTCGGCTGTATAACCATCCTCAGCAGTCGACACAGCAACACCAGCGCTTCGCAAACGTGACAATACCGAAATCGGTCCGGCGTCTTGACTCACAATCACATTCTGTGGCGCCAAGGCAAGAATGCCTTCCAAAGACAGATTACGGGCGTATCCCACACTAGGTAAACGTCGCACACCGAGGGGAAATCTCGACGTTGTATCCACACCAACGAGACTAGACTCCTGTCCTAAGGCACAAACGATCTCGGTTAGCCCACCTCCGACACACACAACGCGTCTCTTGGAATTAGGTCGCACTTGAGCTGCGTTTGCGTCTGTGATTCCCGACAAAACACTTAGGCAAGCCGCTTGCAGCAGCTGGCGTCGACCAATGAGGCCAGTGGGCAACAGTCTCAATGAAGGCATGCCTCAGCCTCCATCGCCAACGATTCCGTCAATTCCCTCCACGTTTGAAGCTCAGGGCTATCTAGCTCACGTTCTCCAAAAAATGTCACGACAAGCTCACCATGTTCATCGAACGCCTCAATCGACGTGACATAGCCATTTTGTGTTGGTTTCTTTACTAGCCAAAGCGTCCTGACGCTCTCAAGCAACAAATGTAAATTAAAGTGATCGTCCAGTACATTTAGCCAAGCTTTGCTGCGCACTACTCTACTCACCGTGCCTGAGTGGATTTGCAGCATCCCCTGATTCCCTACAAAAACCATAATAGGGATTTTCTGCTCAGATGCGCGATGCAAGAGAGACTCAATTTGGTCTAGCTGCAGTGGCTGAACGAAATCGCTTTCAGCTAAGCGCAGCGCCGCAATACGAGAAATTGAAAATCGTTTCAGCAAATCGAAAAATTCATGTGTATCGTTAAGATTTCGCCATGCCTGATGAAAAGCTCGGACATCAACATGCTCAGTGACGCAACGACTCGGCGCCGGGCGGCTCGGCACACGGGCAAACTCTCCTATTGTCTGGTCCGGATACCGAAACCGCTTCACGAAGTGGTGATACTGCTGCAGATCGCTCTGAGGGCGCATAAACACTTTATGTATCGCGACACCGGTTTCATCGAAAAACTGCAAACTGTACTGTGTCGTGTCATCCGAGCTTACAGCTGAACTTGAGGATGCCTGCCTCGACTCAGTCACCGCAAAAGCAAAACGCCATGCACGATAGAAAGCGCGCAATTCAATTGCCTCACCCTGAATAAGCCCGATACCATTTCGATGGCTAATATTTCTGTAATGCCCAATGCTCTCATGCACACACGCGTGGTTGCGTGTCAACGCCATGACGGATCCTAAAGCCTCAAGCGACTCCAACATTGCAGGCCAATCATCAGATATACGGATAACATTCAAGGAATTCGATATAGCGATTTGATCTGCATCTGTCGCGCAGTCTGCATCGCCCAGATGTGCTGCGATAAGCTGCCCTTCGGTGATATTTAACTGCTGTGCGATATCACGCACCCGCATCCCGTGTATGCGACGCATTGCATGATAAGAATTTTTAATCGTCTCTTGAGTAAGTACCATGGTGGCCTCTTTAGTAGTCATAGCGCAATGAAAACTGGACATTTCGACCGGCAGCGGTATAGGCATCCTTGACAGCACTTGCCTCTTCAAGCCCGCGCATATCCGACCAGCGCCAATATTTGGCATCGAACGCGTTATTGATATTTACGTTGAGCGTTAAATTGCGATTCGGCTTCCAGAACCAACCTAGGTCGAGGACCGTGCTGGCTCCTGGCGCAAACTGTGTCTCTACGGCTTGTGCAATATCACCCACCGATTTGGGTGCGCTGTAGGTAATGTTTCCACGTGCCCCCCACTGGCCGGCGTCATAACGCACACCAACGATCGCTTTGAGTGGCTCAACGCTATCTAGCGGTTGCACACGTCCGTTGATTTCGGTCGTCCCTTCGAGATAGGCAATGCCAGCTTGAAGGCTCCAGCGATCGTCGATTTTTGTATCGGAACTAAGAACGACTCCCCGAATACGCGCGGTGCTTAGATTCACATACTGGTATACAAAGGGATTTGTAGGGCGGCCCCGGCCAGCGATCCGCTGCTGGCTAATAAAGTTTTTATATCGGTTATCAAACCCAGCAATGCTGTAACGAAAACCCTGGATCGATCCGCGGGCGCCTAGCTCGATGCTATCGGCATATTCAGGCTTGAGCTCGGGATTTCCGATACTCGTGTAGCCAGCAGCAAGATTGCTGAATCCATTATTGACCTGCTCAGGAGTTGGCGCCCGGAATCCGCGCGCGATCTGGGCGTAGGGCGAGACAGCCGGCATCCATTTCCACACTGCGCCAAGCCTTGGCGTTACCGCCTGACCCTGCGACCTTTGTGGCGTGGCACCCACATAAGAATCGTTTGACGGGGATATCTGATAGTGATCAAAGCGCAGGCCTGGAATCACGCTGACAGATCCAAGCTCGATTTCACTTTGACCGAAGATGCCGCTTTGCGTGTACCGTGAGTCGGGGAACGGCTTGACCGGAAACACCTCACCATAGGGTGGCACGGTTCCATTGCGTAGCCCAGACACTTGAGCTTGGCTCCAGTCGAACCCATAGGTTAATTTCTGATTAACCCAGCCAGACAGGTTCGATTCAAATTGCGAAGTGAGCCCGACCAGGCGAGTGCGGTAGGTGTTATCGCGGGTTCGTGGTTGGGACCGAACACGCTCCTCTTCAGTGAACTGATTGACAAGGGCATCTTGCCAATAAATTTTCGTCTCTGCGCTTTGCACCCAAGCCGCGTTGAAATCAGTCACTCGGTGCTCAAGAGAGAGGCGGTCACGTTCAATACGATCGCGTGTATCGAAGTCTAGCGTAGCGCGTGGAGTCGTCGGTCGCAGTGCGCGCGCCGAATAGACCTCGGTTGCTTGAGTGCGATATTGAGACTCTGCCGTGAGTGTGAGTTGCTGCGCTGCACTGAGGGAATAGACGGCTTTGCCTAACAGGTAACGATTACGATAATTGGCTGGATTCGCTTGTGTACGCATCAAAGTTTTTGATGCATCATCGCCATGTGTTGCCGTCTCGTGTCCCAAGCGATAGCTGCCGAGCACCATCCCCTGCCACGCCTCTCGTTGACCTGCTGCCGCAAGCGTTGCTGCCGTCGACCGATCGATACTCGCATAGCTCAGTCGCGAGAATGCCGCCACCGATTGCGAGCGAAGCAGATCGCTTGGGTCAAGCGTGCGGAAGCTCACGGCGCCGGCTAGACCGTCACTGCCATATTGCGTCGAAGCGGGTCCACGCAACACCTCGACTGACTTGAGACCATCAATATCAAGGAAGTCGCCACGTCCGGTCGCAAAGGCCCCAAAATTGAAGCCATTTGGAATTCGGATGCCATCAACCAACATGAGGACTTGATTGCCTCCGAGTCCGCGAATGTTGATCCCTTCATTACCCGCTCGGGCGCTGGAGTTCCCGCCCATGCCGAAGCGTGTTGGCCCGGCGCGCACGCTGACGTCAAGCTCATTACGAAACAGGTCTTTGATATCGCGTGCACCCTCTTGCTCTATTTTTTGCGCACCGATTACTGTGACAGAGGCAGGCACGTCCTCAATGCGCCGGGTGCTGCGTGTTGCACTCACCGTGACCTCTTCAAGCCGGTTCGCTGAGGTGTTCAGTGGGGAATCCGTATCCGCTATGACTAGACGGGGTAGGTGTATTCCAAGTGCTAATACATAAAGAGATGCGCGCGTTTTGCTCAGCATAGTGTGTCCTAAAGCATCTTAGGCACTGGCTGGCGACGGCTGGCTTGTGCGTATTACAGAATCTTCACGGCCCTGAGTAGTTCGGGACCGTGATACGAATTTTATTTAGTGAGAATTAACTTACCGAGAGAGGTTTTGCGCAGGCGATACAACACACCATCATGTTGGATATGAATCTCAATGGCGTTGCAGAACAGCGCCTGACTAGTCGTGTGGATAACACCGTGCTGCGACAAGCCTGGCATCCCTATATTTTGGGGATTTGGCTTTTTTGAAGCGGGGTTTAACGCATGAGCAAAGACATCCATGCGTGCATTTTAAACGATAATGATTCTCATTTGCAAAAAATGCACGGCAATTTTGTAACACATCGTTACTGCGCTGCAGCGAGTCCTTTGATAATGGTCGCCGCATTGTGTTCGATTAGTTTCAAGTAGGTATCCACAGCAGTGCCTGGCTCAGAGAGCGCGTCGGCATAGAGCGTTCCACCGATGCGCGCCCCACTCTCCTTTGTGATCCGTTCAAGAACGCGTGCATCCGATATATTTTCAACAAAAATCGCGGTGACCTTATTCTTCTTTATCTGGTCGATGATACGGACAACATCTGCGGCCGAGGGCTCACTTCCTGTCGACAACCCCTGCAAAGGGTAGAACTTAACGTTATAGGCGGCTGCAAAATATCCAAACGCATCGTGCGAGGTAACAATACGCCGCTGTGCGACGGGAATGGGTTTCAAACGTTCCCGGATTGACTGATCCAGTGCATCTAAGTCACGACTATAAGCTTGCGCACGCTGTTCGAACTCTTGTGCCGCTGCAGGCTTTGCCGCCGCAAGCGCGAGCCGTATGTTTTGTACGTACTGTTTAACATTCAAAGGATTCTGCCAGGCATGCGGATCGGCCGCATGACTATGGCTATGACCATGTTGATGACCATGCCCTGCCGCCTCTTGAATTGTCTTTACGCCTCGGCTTGCCACGGTAACTGAGCCACGATACCCAGAGGACTTGATCAAGCGATCCATCCAGCCCTCAAAGCCCAAACCATTGATGACTACAAGTTTCGCACCCGCAAGACGCTTAGCGTCAGCCGGGGTAGGATCAAAAACATGCGCATCCGCATTCGGTCCAACCAAGCTCGTGACTTCAACGTGCGAGCCACCGATCACTTTTACGAGATCAGCAAGGATTGAAAAACTTGTCACGACGGGCAACGGCTGAGCCACTACTGGCGCCGCCATCACACTCGCAAGACTCAGTAGCACCAATAAACGAAACGAATGAAATATGCCAACGCGCATCATGACTCCTTATGTTGTGGGGCAGGAAACCACACCTGTCTAAGACTATCTCGCGAACCAAAAAACAATGAAATTAAGTAAAGCGCACCTGCCACAAGCACAATGCTGGGCCCCGATGGAAAATTAGCGTGATAAGAAATCAGCAAACCGATCACGGCGCTTACAGCTCCCATGCAGGCCGCAACACTCGCGCGAGCGATGACGCCGTAACACCAAAATCGGGCAGCTGTCGCAGGAAGCATGAGAAGTCCTACTGCCATCAAAGTCCCCAGCGCTTGAAAGCCAGACACCAACGTCAAAACGACTATCAACATAAATACCTGATGGATCAGCCCACCACGACCACCGACAGTACGTAAAAATGCCGGATCAAAGCACTCAATGATGAGTGGGCGCCATATCACCGCAAGGACCAGCAAGGTAATGGTCGAGGCACCTGCAATCATGATCAGTGATTCATCATTCGTCGCAAGAACGCTACCAAACAGAAAATGCAACAAATCTACTTTGCTTCCACTGGTGGAGATCAGCAACACGCCAAGCGCCAAAGAAATGAGGTAGAACGAGGCAAAACTCGCATCCTCCTTTTGTTTGGTCCAGCGCGTCACTAAGTTAGCAAGCAGCGCCATCAAGGCGGCAGCAACAAAACTGCCAATCGTCATCGCAGGTAGCGATAGCCCAAAAAATATAAATCCGACTGCAGCGCCAGGTAGTACGGCATGCGCGATCGCATCCCCAGCCAGACTCATGCGTCGCAGCACCAAAATCGTACCGATAGGACCACACGCTAAGCCAATTGCCACACACGCAACGAGCGCGCGTCGCATAAAACCATAATCGACGAATGGCAAAAGCACGAAGTTATATATTTGTTGCAGAGCGTCCAACACCATTAGAAGCGCCCCTCTTGCTCAGGCGCTCGGACGCACCAAGGTGCACGATCATCCCAGTATTCAGCTGTGGCACGGGCTCGGGACAAATTATCTGTACTTAACACCGTCTCTGTGGCATCCCAGGCGATTGCCTCACGCGCTAATAAAAGTGTCTGTGGGAAGTATCGACGCACCATCTCCAGATCATGCAAGACAGCAATCACGGTACGCGAATGATGATGCCAATCCAGAACAACTTGCAGCAAGTCTTCAACCGTTCGCGTGTCTAACGCGTTAAACGGCTCATCTAATAAGATGATCGGCGCATCCTGCATCAAGAGGCGTGCAAACAGAACACGTTGCAATTGACCAACCGATAGCTCGCCAATAAAACGCCGCTCGAATCCGACAAGACCAACCGCCGCAAGCATTTCGGTTGCTCGCTGCCTGACCTCACGCGAGGCAGGCAAAAAACTCCCCATGACTTTCCATGCCCCGAGCACAACAACATCAAGGACACGAACTGGGAACTCTCGATCGATCGCGGACTGCTGCGGTAGATAAGCCAAATCAATGTGTGGCGTATCGCCGAAACGAATAGATCCCTCGATCCCTTTGATCTGACCAGACAAGGCTGACAGCAACGTGCTTTTGCCGGCGCCATTTGGACCGACAATCGCTGTGAGCGAGCCCGACGAGAACGTTCCGGACAAATGATGCACCGCCGGATGCCCATCGTAGGCGACCGTCAAGTTTGTCAGCGCTATGTCTGGTGCCAACGAGGCTTGCGCAAGCAGCTTATCCATTGTTCTGAAGCGCCCAAAACACCGCCAGCCAAACGACACACACCACCCCGCAGACAACTGCCACACGCTGCCCCACTCCGCTTAGCACTGGACTATGTAGCGCAGGCGGTGCGTAGACAATCGCGGTTGGCGCATGCGAGTGGCCAGAGTGGGAGTGCTCGTGGTGCACATGCTCGTGCTTCGGTGCTGACGACATTATCGAAGAAGAAAAGTTGGGAAATGCTGGTTAAGCGTGGAAATCACCCATGCAATTCAATAATGATAATACAATATCAATATTGATGTAGGTAAGATACGGGTATGCATAACAGTGACGCTCCCAAAGCCGAGCGCTCCACGCGACAGCGTGCGGCGATTCGAGAAGCGATTGAACAAGCCGGAAGGCCCTTGCTCGCCCAAGAGGTTCTAGACCTTGCCTGCCTGCATGTGCCCCGCCTTGGAATTGCGACCGTTTATCGCAACATCAAAGCGATGGTAGAAGAAGGCGCAATCAAGCAAGTGCTGCTCCCCGGAGAGAACCCCCGATTCGAGCTAGCCGGACACGACCATCACCACCACTTTCAATGCAACACATGCCAGAAAGTCTTTGATATTCACTCGTGCCCGAGCGATCTGATGAACCTGGCACCCAAAGGCTTCAAAGTGGAAAGTCACGACCTCACACTTTACGGCCGCTGCAAAGATTGCTGAGCGTCAGGCGTGCGCCATCCACGCAGCGCTAAACATCAATAGGCCAAAGAGTAAGACTGCTATCGAGGCTAAACCCTGGACAATTGCAATTAAGTACATACCCAGACGTAACTTTGGGCCGTCCACGATCTTCTCAAGTGCATGATTCGCCCATAACGACGCGCTCGCCAAAGCAGCAACCGTCAGACCCGTGCCCAAACCCATCGCCAACGCCGCAGCAATGCCTGCAATAAAGAAACCCTGCGAAAGCGTAAAAACCAATACAAATACAGCACCAGTGCAAGGCCTGAGGCCGATCGCCAAAATCGCAGATGTGGCACGAGACCAGTTGAGTTTTCCACTTACCAACGCGGGATCGGGCACATGAAGGTGGCCGCAACCACAATCCGCATTATGTTGATGCGCGGGCATATGTTGATGCGCGTGCTCGTGCGCATGACCATGTTCGTGGTGCTCGTGTGAGTGATACTCATGCGCGTGGTGCTCGTGTGCAGGATGCTGGTGGCCCTGCGCCCCACGCTGAAACGCTGCGCGGATGACATGGCGATAAACCAGAAAGAGTCCAAGCGCCACCATCATGAAATAGGATCCTAGCTCCAGCCACCAGGTGGCCCGATTCAGGGTCACACCCGACACATTGAGCAACCCCGCCGCCACACCGACCAGGACAACAGCGACGACAGCTTGCAAAAAGGCGGATAACAAAGCCAAAAGTGCGCCATTGCGAATTGTTTCTCGGTTCGCAAGCACGTAGGCGGTCAACACAGCCTTACCATGCCCGGGTCCAAGCGCATGAAACACGCCGTAAGCGAATGAAAGGCCCAACAAAAGCCATGCTGCCCAGCCATCCTGCTGCCATGCACGCACGGCCCCCGTAAGTTGCCGATAGAAATGTGACTGCCACATAGCCATCTGCGCAGAGAACTCGGCAAACCAGCCACCGAGGCTAAAGTTCAGCCTTTGCTCGGGCGTCGCAAATGGATGTGCAGCTTGCGCCATCACATCCGTCGAAACAAGGAATAGACCGCCGACGCAAAGCGCAAGCGCCAATGCGATCGTGTATCGGTTCACAAAAAAATAGGCCTGACTTTCACGTCTCAACACGTCACCTTGAATTGATGCGACAGTTGCTTAGTCACTTCTTTCAGCTCTGGTGGAAGCTCTTTTTGATCTGCGGGAATTGACCAAAGAAGTCGCTCTGTTTTCGGATCCAGCGGCCGCGGGGCTATATAGTTAATCCGGCAACTCTGAGGTGCACCGTCCAAAAGGTAGGAGGAAGAGCCCTTGTAGGCAAACGCAACAAAATAACTGGGATCCGAGATATCAACTTCGACGGCTTGTTTGCCTGGAGTGATGGGCGCAACAAACGGCAGTTCAAACGAAAGCGTCAACTGACCACTTTTTACATCCCACTTGGTGACCGCATCTTTGGCCACACCAAAAGCAAACTTATTTGTACCTTGCAACGCTTCAGTAAAAAAATGCGACTCAGGGTCAGCAAGCGCCGTCATCCACTCTTTGGTTATTTTCTCAAGTTCTTCTGAAGCAACCTCTCCCGCCTTGGAGCGGGTTAGCCCCTGTAACGCGTAAGCTGCGAATAACTCATCGAACTTCCAACTCTGACGCAAGGAAACAATCTGTCCCTGGCTGTTGAACACGAGTTGAACCCCGCCGTCGATAAAAATATGGGGATGTGCGAAAGCTGGGATCTGCAAACATGCCCAGAGGCCCACCACCTGCAAACACTTACGAAAAATCACTGAACTGCGAGACATACCACTCACCTTCAACGAGGATGGAACCCGTTTTGACAGCAGAAATCGGATTAGAGTTCCATTTTAAGTCTAGACGACCCTTGCCGCAGCTAATAACTCAAATAATTCAGTTGTGTCCTCTAGACTATCGAGTTGCTCGATCAGTGCAATGGAGCGGTCAATTTGGGCCGGAGACAAGCACGATTGCACCACGTGACGGTACTTATAAACCACGTCATCATGGGATAAAGGGTTTTCTGGGCTACCGCGCCGATTCAGTATTTCGTGTTCTAGGCGACGGCCATCCATTGTCGTGAGTGCAACTCTTGCGGCATGCCGATACGCAGGCCCCATTGCGTCGATCTCTGGGTCAATCCGTGCATCAATCCGTTTGATAAAGTCCATGACGAGAGGATCGGCTAATCGCTGCTCCTGGTACTGGGCGACAAACGCCATCCCATCAAAACCCATCACAGCCAG
>JBEDEU010000002.1:0-31702 GCA_041175585.1 Pseudomonadota bacterium
CGCACTGCTTAAGGGCGCAAAAGTATTGTTGGCAGACGAACCTGTTGCATCGCTTGACCCGGAGTCTGCTCGAAAAGTCATGGATGTGCTGTTCGGACTCACAAAAGAGCTGGGTATGACATTAGTTGTGAGCTTGCACCAAATATCAATTGCACGAAATTACTGTCAGCGCGCGTTGGGCATGAGTCGAGGAAGGCTTGTATTTGATGGCCCTATCACAGACCTTACTGAACAACGCCTCAAACAACTTTATGGCACTGATGCTCAGGAGCTACTGACTGACGAGGCATCTGTGCCGCGCCATCTCAGTGCAAAAGAACTTTCACTTGTCAGCGCTTAGATCAATTAACCGGAGAGAAACATGAAGCTTAAACAACTAGTACTCGGTGCCTGTCTTGCTCTCAGTAGCGTCGTCGCTCTTGCGCAAGAGGTATCCTTTGGCATTATTGCCACTGATTCAGCGTCTGCGCAGCGTGAAAAGTGGGAACCGTTCTTTAAAGATATGGAAAAAAAGACTGGTTTAAAAATCAAGTCATTTTACGCAACGGACTACGCTGGTGTAATCGAGGCGATGCGCTTCAACAAAGTACAGGTTGCTTGGTACGGCAACAAAGCGGCGATGGAGGCTGTCGATCGCGCTAATGGCGAAATCTTCGCGCAGTTGATGTATGCAGACGGCACCTTTGGCTACGAGGCGCTACTCATTACGCATAAGGATTCGCCTTATAAAAACCTGGACGACGTATTTAAGAACTCCAAGGCCGTTAATTTTGGTATCGGCGATCCAAACTCAACCTCTGGCTTTTTGGTCCCAACCTATTATGTGTTTGCAGAACGGAAAGTAGATCCACGTGCGGTCTTTAAGACTGTGCGCAATGGCAGCCATGGCGCCAACATTCAAGCTGTGCTCGCTAAACAACTTGATGTGGCAACCAACAACACCGAAGATATGGGTCGCCTGAAGACGACGCGTCCGGATTTGTATGACCAACTGCGCATTATCTGGAAGAGCCCACTCATTCCTAGCGACCCATTTGTTTGGCGCAAAGATCTTGATCCTGCGATCAAAGAGAAAATCCGCACTTTTGTCTTGAATTACGCAAAGACGGATGAAGCTGAAAAGTTGATTTTGAAAAACATCTACAACTACGGTGGGTTCAGAGCATCGACAAACGACCAACTCAAGCCAATCCGTCAACTTGAACTCTTCAAAGATCGCGTTAAGTTTGAAACGGCACAAGGTCTAAGCGACGCAGAGCGCAAGGCGAAACTTGCTGAAATTGATCAAGCACTCGCAAAACTTCAATAATGAGCTCAACCTACCAAATCGACGCGCTCGAGAGAATTCGAGCGCACGCGCAGTCTAGCCGCCACGGGCTTACGTACTATGCAGCCTGGGTTGTAGCAATCATTGTCGCGGGCTGGGCGTGGCAGGGGGCTGAAATTCGCCCCCTGGATTTGGTACAACACTCTGGAAACATCGTCACGCTCGCGCGTGACTTCTTTCCACCGAATTTTATGGATTGGCGCATCTACATCAAAGAGATGATCGTCACGATCCACATCGCGCTTTGGGGCACACTTTTAGCGATTGCTGCCTCCATTCCTTTGGGATTTCTGTGTGCGTCCAATGTCGTTAGCCCTGTCATCTATCAGCCAGCAAGACGTCTGATGGACGCACTGCGCGCCGTCAACGAGATGGTATTTGCCCTTCTGTTCATAGTCGCGGTGGGACTAGGCCCATTCGCAGGCGTTCTCGCACTGTTCGTGCACACAACAGGAACGTTGACAAAGTTGTTTTCAGAAGCGGTCGAGGCCATTGATCCTCGCCCAGTCGAAGGGATTCGTGCTGCGGGTGGATCGCGTTTGGCAGAAATTGTATTTGGCATCATTCCGCAAGTGCTACCGATGTGGATTTCGTTCTGCTTATATCGCTTCGAATCAAACGTGCGTTCTGCCTCCGTGGTAGGAATGGTTGGGGCTGGCGGAATCGGAGTGATCCTATATGAGGTGATTCGCAGCTTTCAGTATGCACAAACCTGCGCGGTACTACTGATATTGATCGCTTCGGTGACGATTATCGACATCATCTCGGCATATCTCCGTAAGCAGGTTACCTGATGCCCACAAAACCAGAAATTGTTATTCATGCTGGCGCTCTGCGAACACTGCCAGAGCTCCTCAAGCAATACCCAGTTGTCGCATTGGTATACCATCATGCACCGGCCTCTTTGATCGAGGAACTACACACCCTTCTTGGGTCAAACCTACTCGAAGTGTTTCGCTGTCCAGATGGATTGCCCACCATTGAACTGGCGGACACTCTCAGGCATAGATTTTGGGGAATTCACACCAAACGCGATCTTCCCATTATTGTGGCGATTGGGGGTGGTAGCACCCTCGATCTCGCGAAATCACTACGCCTTAATCTACCCGCTCACGCTTCAATCACTTTGGCACTCGATCGGAAAATCGAGATGGATGAGTTTGAATCATGCTCCATGATCTTGATGCCAACGACCGCAGGGACCGGCAGCGAAGTGTCTCCGACCGCCACAATTTGGGATATTGAGAACAAAACAAAGCACTCTCTGTTTGGACCAGCCATCGTTGCTGACTGGGCAGTCATTGATCCAGAACTAGCATTGACGTCACCTTGGATCGTTACCCGAGATAGTGGGATTGACGCTCTATCGCATGCTCTTGAAACAATTTGGAATCGCAACCGGATTCCGAAGGCGTTCGCCTATGCAATGTCAGCAGCACAACAGATCGTAAAGGTACTTCCTCAGCTTAAGAACGCACCAGACGATGTGACGCTCCGCACCGAGATGGCCAATGCTGCTCTCTGGGCAGGCCAAGCGATGGCATTGACTGAAACAGCACTGGTGCACGCCCTTTCTTATGAAGACACAACAGGGCTTGGACTATCACACGGACAAGCCTGCGGTCGTTGGCTGCCTAAGGTGTATCAACTCGCAAGCCAAAGTTCGGAGGAGATGGAGATATTTTTACGTGCAGCCATGCAACCCACCATTTCCGACGAACACGAGCTAGCTGCATGGCTAAACAGTCTTGATTGCGTGACTGTTGCTCTGGATGATCACAGCATTGAGACCGAACGGCGTATCGCATGCGCTTTACACACCAAGCGCGGACGTAACTTCATTGAATTATCCCCTCAACATGAACTCCAAAAAGTATGATCTGGCAGTTGTTGGTGCCGGAGTAGTAGGACTGGGCCACGCATGGCTAGCCGCAAGGTCTGGCCTGAGCGTTGCGGTCCTCGACAGAGATCCCCGCTGCGTGGGAGCCTCGATTAGAAACTTTGGCTTCATTACCGTCACGGGCCAACGGGATGGCGATACTTGGCGTCGCGCCAGACGCTCGCGCGATTTGTGGGAAGAAATTGCTCAGCTCGCTCAAATCCCGATCTGCCATGAGGGCTTAACCCTTGTTGCGCAGCGCCCCGAAGCATTAGCGCTGCTTGAAGCATTCAAAGGCACACAGATGGGCGAGGATTGCACCTTGCTCACACAAGATGCAATGGCCAAGACATGTGGCGTTGTGCGCACGGAGTCCTGTATCGGCGGCATGTACAGTCCACATGAATTACGTGTTGAGTCGCGCGATGCAATTCCTAAAATTGCATCTTGGCTAGCCGAAAGCTTAGGTGTTGATTTCTTGTACAACTGTGAAGTGCTCGACTTTGCGCTACCGCAGATTCAGACCTCTGCTGGGATCGTGCAAGCAGAACGTATTGTGCTATGCCCGGGAACAGAGCTCAATGGTGTGGCCAAACGCTATCTTCAAGACTATGAGCTTAGTCTGACACAACTACAAATGCTGAGAGTCAAGCCAGCCGCGAACTTTAAGCTCAGCTCGGCAGTCATGAGCGACCTAAGCTTCGTTCGTTACGCTGGGTATACCGGGCTTGGCTGTCACCACGACTTGTTGCAGCGGCTTGAAAGAGAGACTCCTGAGTCACTCGCGGCAGGCATACACCTAATTGTTGTGCAAAGCGAAGACGGTAGTCTTGTCGTAGGAGACTCACACCATCCTGCTAACCCCTTTGAGCCTTACGCAATCGAAGCCGTCGATCGCCTAATATTGAATCACCTTGAAGAGACGCTTTTACTCACGCACTATGACGTCACGCATCGATGGACGGGACGTTACCCCGTTGGCCCCGTAGATAAAGATGCCTTGATCCTGGAGCCAGCGAATGACGTACGTGTAGTGAGCGTTACCAGCGGGACGGGCGCTAGCACTGCCTTTGCGCTGGCCGAAGAAGTTATGCAATCCTGGGGAATTTAACGTAATGATGCCTGACAATCCCTCCAAGCTAGTTCGTGCAGTCGTGTTTGATTGGGCTGGGACGATTTTTGATTTTGGAAGCCACGCCCCCATGGGTGCCTTCGTTAAATTATTTGAGCAGGAAGGCATTCGCATATCGATTGATGATGCCCGTGGCCCAATGGGGATGCCAAAATGGGATCATATTCACACTCTTGGCCAACTAAAACATATTCAGGAGCAATGGCTTGCAAAATTCGGACGTCCGTTCTCTGAACGCGACACCGATCGCTTGTACGATATTTTCACACCGATGAACGCCGCATCAGTTGTTGAGCATGCAGCGCTCATTCCGGGCTTCTTGGAACTGGCTTCTGATTTGCGTGCAAAAGGCATCAAAATCGGCACGACGACAGGCTACAACCGTCAAATTATGGACGTGGTGCTTCCTCTCGTGAAAGCACAAGGCTTTATTCCAGACAATCTAGTTTGCGCGGATGATCTTCCAACCTCACGTCCAACCCCGATGGGGATGTACAAATGCTTTTTAGATCTAGATGTATGGCCAAGCCGGTCTGTGGTGAAAGTGGATGACACGGTCCCAGGTCTACTAGAGGGCTACCACAGCGACTGCTGGACAGTCGGCGTGGTCGCAAGTGGCAATGAAGCTGGTCTCACGTATTCGCAGTGGATGAATCTATCTGAACTAGAGAAAGCCAACTTGAGAAAACGTGTTGCTGCTCGCCTCGCGGCCGGACACCCGGACTTTCTGATCGATACGGTCGCAGACCTACCCCAGACCTTACAAAAAATTCAGCAATTGCTGGATCAGGGCGCATGAAAATACATTCGATTGGCGACATCGAGCAACTTTTCCTTCGGGACGGGCACATTGCATACGCTGGGGAAGGAATCACTCAACTTGAGCACGCACTGCAGTGCGGTCAACTTGCAGAGCAAGCAGGTGCCAGCGCCGCACTAATTACCGCTGCCTTCCTGCATGATATCGGTCACCTACTGAACCCCAAAGGCGATACACCTTCGGCAAGAGGTATCGACGATCAACACCAGTTCGTCGCGAGCCATCATCTAAAATCCTTGTTCGAACAAGATGTCGTGGCGCCTGTGCATCTTCATGTATTAGGCAAACGTGCGCTGTGTGCCATTGCACCAGACTACTACGACGCACTCTCCCCAGATTCGAAACGCAGCTTGGCTCTGCAAGGTGGTCCGCTCAATTCTAGAGAGCTTGAGAACTTTATGACCATGCCCTACGCTGAGGATGCGATTGCACTGCGACGATGGGATGATCTTGCTAAGACACCTGGTAGTGAAACGCCTAGCCTAGGACACTTCTTAAGTATCGCAAGATTAGTAAGCATTATGCGGCTTGACTCGCATCAATGATTTTTTCGAGTGTCGTCACTACTTCGAATACCGCACGATTTTCGATACGGCCGACAGCCTCTTTAAATGCAGGAAGTCTCGCCAAGAGTTCGCGGGCTGCTGTTTTCATCTCCCCCACAGAAGTGACGACAATCCCTAGGTGATTTTCCTTTACCCATGTCGCGTTGTAGCGCTCTTGAGGCATCGTTAGGGAGTTTTTAAAGGTAATGACGGGCAATCCCATGTGGATGGCCTCACTCAAGCTACCCGGCCCAGGCTTTCCAATGAAGAAGTCACACAGGCTCATGAATCGATCTACATCAGAGGTGAAACCAAGCACAACATGCTTTGCCGGCGCCTTCAGGACTTCTATATTTCTTGCCAGAGTAACGTTATGCCCACACACCAGAATAAGTTGGGTATCTGAGAGGTCCTTGGCGATCCGCAGCATCTGATTTGAGCCGTTACCGCCAAACATCACCAAACCAGTGGGCTTTGTTGGATCCAAGCCAAGCTCGGCGCACATCGACTCTTTATCGACGCGCGCAGTTTGATAAAACCCAGGCCGCAAAATCATACCTGACGTTTGGGTCAGCTGATGATTTTGGTATCCCGCTGCCTGCGCCTGCGCCATCGCACGAGCCGATCCGCAGATCAAATGCTGGTCTTGGCCCTCCTCGATCCAAAAATGAGGAGGATGGTCAGCGATGTCTGTCATCACCGTGACGTATGGCACGTTTGGACACTCTTGATGAAGCGCGTCCCACATCACTTTATTGAAATTCGGTACGAGCGACACAACCATGCTAGGTCGAGTGAGGCGCCAATATGGTTGCAGCTTTCTCTTTATCTTGGCATGGCTAAAACGAATAATTGCCTGCAAAACTTTAAGCTCTGTCGCCAAGCCGAGTGTCCAACCCTTTTTCAGTCTCAAGTTATAGAGATCTTCAGGAGCGAAACCGGTTAGTTTTTGAAAGTTACGTTCTGTGTCGATGACCTCAAAAAGATTGATGAGCGAGACATTCCAATCTGAATGCTTGGCTTCAATCACTTCTTTTAAAGCCAACGCTGCGGACCGATGACCACCGCCCGCATTAAAGTAAATAAGCTGAATTTCTTTTTGCATGTACTCAGATGATGCAACAGGTAGATTTCAAGTGTGTGACAAATAAAAATCGGCGCTCATAGTGAGCGCCGATCGACGAAAAAATACGAAGTGAATTAGTCGGGCTTAATGCCGTTCTCTTTAATCACCTTCGCCCAACGATCCATCTCGGTAACTGTCCATTTCTGAAGCGCCTCAGGGCTGCTCAGCTTAAGGTCAATGCCCAAGGTTTCAGTCAATTGCTTATTTACAGCGGGATCTTTCGCGATCTTCACCATTTCTGCATTGAGCTTGTCAATGATGGGCTTCGGCGTACCTGCCGGCGCAAACACAGCCCACCAAGCGACTGCGGAGAAGCCTGGGAAGCCTTGCTCAGCCATCGTGGGCACATCGGGCATCGACGACGAACGCGTCTCACCTGTCACAGCCAGCGCACGCATCTTTCCACCCTTAATGTGATTAGCCAACACCGCGACCGAGCCAATGCCCGACTCAACCTGACCGCCCAAAATATCGGCAGACATTGGGCCACCACCCTTGTAGGGAATATGGATTACTTTAAAGTCACCCGCCTTCTGGACCAGAGTCATCGTCAGATGACCGAGGCTGCCGCTACCCACCGAGCCATAACTTAATGAGTCTGGCTTGGCTTTAGCCGCAGCGACAAACTCAGCAAAATTCTTGTACGGCTTGTTTGCCGCGGTCGCAAACGCCATTGGTGCTGTCCCAATCAACATGACCGGTGACAGGTCCTTCAGCGTGTCAAACGGCATCTTGGGCAGCAACGAAGGATTCACTGCGTGCGTATCAAACACAAACACGAAGGTGTAACCATCCGGGGCCGCCTTGGCGACATATCCGGTTCCGATCGAACCCGAAGCGCCGGTACGGTTCTCAACGATGAATTGCTGACCCAGCGCATCAGTGAGCTTGGCAGCAAACAATCTCGCCAACGGATCCACTGACCCCCCTGGAGGGAAAGGCGACACAAAGGTGACCGGCTTGGTTGGCCACTGCTGTGCCAACGTGACACCTGGTGCTGCGGTGCACAAGAAGGCGAGCGCCAAGGCCACGCGTTTGAAATTCTTTTGAATCATATTCAATACTCCAAATTCTTAATGACGATCTGGTGCTTACGCACATTTGAATGTTAAGTTTATACCTATATAAAGAACCAAAAAACATTTCCCCAGGAGACAACTATGAAACGCGTTCAGACAGCACTTTTTAGTGCACTCACACTCTGGGCCGGTGTGGCCTACAGTCAGTCGGCACAGGCGCCACTTCCCCTAGCCTCACCAGAATCACAGGGCTTCTCTGCCGAGGGCGTCAAGCGCATTCACGCATTTTTTGCTCAGGAAGTCGCTAATAACCGGATGCCGGGAGCGGTTTTAGCCGTGACTAAAAATGGCAAGCTGGTGATTTACGAGGCCTATGGCTTTCGTAATAAGGCCACCAATACACCCATGACGACTGACACTATCTTTCAGTTGGCGTCCATGACAAAGGTGATGACTGCCGTCAGCGCGATGACGTTTTACGAAGAAGGCAAACTGCCCTTGACCATGCCGATTTCAAATTGGTTCCCGCAATTCAAGGACCAAAAGCTCGGCAAGCTTGGCGCAGACGGAGCTGTATCGACCGTGGCAAATAAAACACCCATCAGCGTACAGGACTTGATGCGCCATACAAGCGGTCTGACCTATGGCGGGAGAGGTGCCACCCCGATACATAAAGAGTATCCGGCCGGATCTGTCGTTTCAGCTGTGCAATACGATGGCAAAGCCTTGATTGACAAACTCGCTGCTGCTCCGCTCATGTATGAGCCGGGAACGACCTGGGATTACGGTTTTGGTCTTGATGTGCTTGGACTGCTCCAAGAAAAAATGGCCAATAAGCGCCTTGAAGAAATTATGCGTGAACGGATCTGGAACAAAGTTGGTATGAACGACACTGGATTCTCCATGTCTGCCAAAGATGCATCACGCTTTGCGCACCCGCTTGCCGTCGACCCCTTAACCAATAAACCACAATCGATACAGTTACTGACAACCCCTATCAAATATGACTGCGGTGGAGGTTGCGCGTACGGCACTGCTGGGGACTACATTCGTTTCGGTCAGATGCTGCTTAACGGTGGTTCGATAGATGGCAAGCGCGTGCTGGGTCCGCAAACTGTCGCACTGATGACCGCTGATCACCTCGGCACTCAAATCAAGAATCGCGTAGCCGTCACCGAGGCGTCCCGCGCAGAATACGGTTTTGGCTTGAGTGTCGCTGTCCGAAAGTACCGCGGAGTTTCTGCGATCAATGGAAACATCGGGGATTACACATGGAACGGGGCCTACGGCACGATGTTTTTTGCGGATCCCAAAGAAAACATGGTGGTTGTCATGATGGCGGCCACACCTGGGGACCTGCGTAAAGAGTATCGCGAGCGGGTTAACGCGATGATTTATGCGGCTCTGGATAAATAACATATATAAAACAAGGGCTTAGGGTAGAGTTGGTCGATATGCAATAAACTGTGCGATTATTTTTTTCACAATTCTTGCTGTCGTACTGACATCTATCCCATGCAAACAACAACAATTCGATTCGCTGGCCTCTCAAAGCTTCTCTGCGCAACCACGTTACTCATCGCTAGTCTTCAGCCTGTCGCACTTGCACAGACGACTCCTGCAACGACAAGTGGGTTGTTAACGGCTGCTCAGTACGACGATGTCGCAACCTTGCTCATCGGCAAAACACCAACAAGCGGATTGCCTTCCGCGTTAAGCCAAAGTCAGAAATGGGCAACGTACACCCAGACTGTTGAAACGAACTGGGCTGAGTACACACAGAAAATTGGCACCCCCATGGTGGAGTGGGCCAAGACCGAAGTGCCGCATGTCAATGAAACCGTGTTCTATCCTTTCTCGGGACCCGACTTCACCACTGCATTTCAGATCTATCCCAATGCAAAGCGATACATCATGATTGCAATGCAAAACGCTGAGCGTCCACTGAACCTTAACGCATCTAATCTGCAACTGACTGATCAAGCCTTAGATATTCTCATTTCGGCTTGGCAACTATATGGAACACACGGATTTTTTGTTACGGAATATCTAGATCGCTACTACTTTTCAACACAAGGGCGGATTGGCTCGAGCACCTTCATTACCATTTTTATGAAGCTCCAAGGGTTTGAGCTCGATCGTGTAGTTCCGATCAAGGTGAACTCCGAAGGTGATGTGGAAGAGATTCCAGCAGAGACCAGAAACTGGCCATCGGTTCGTATTTATGCAACGAAAGGTGGCAAGCCTATTGTGGTTGACTACTTGAAGATGGATTTATCCAATCCAGGCCTGCAGGCTTCGCCAGAAAATCTAAAATTTGTGCAGCTTTCGGCGGTGAACCCGACTATCTTTAAAGCTGCTTCGCATCTTCCACAAAATGCGAATTTCAATATGATCGCCAAGGAAATCCTTGGGCGCGCACCACTCATCGTGCAGGACGAAACCGCACTGAACTACTCTTCCCTTATCAAGTCGTTCGACGTTTCGTTGTACGGCAAATTCGTGATTGCACACCATGCTTTCCTAAGCTATCACACCGACCTAGCGCAAGCCTTCACCCAACGATCAGACATCAAGCCATTGAACTACCGTTTTGGCTATTACAAAGACGGAAATTATGTTGTACTCGTAGCGCGTCGCAAATAAAACCAAGAAAGTAAATCAAAAATTCTTCGGAGACAAAATGTTGAAAAATCGATTCGTCAAACCATTCCTTGCCACCACGATCCTGTCCGTGGCCGCGACGCTATTGTCTGTGGGAGCCGCGAGCGCACAAACGTACCCAACACGTCAAATCACAATGATGGTGCCGTTTGGTGCTGGGGGTTCAACAGATATTGTTGGACGTATCACCGCGCAAGCGATGGCGAAAAACTTAGGTGTACCGGTTGTCGTCTTGAACAAAGGTGGCGCGGGTGGCACGTTAGGCACCCAGCAAGTCACAACAATGCCTCCTGATGGCTACACGATCCTAATGTCGACCACCAGCACACTCGTTGTCGGTCCACTCACGAACGAGACGGTTAAGTACCACCCGATCAACAGTTTTGAACATATCGGGATGATCGCCGAAACACCCTATGTACTCGTCGTCAGCAATAAATCGGGTATCACGTCGGTTAAAGACCTGATCGAAATTGCGAAGAAAAATCCTGGGAAACTAAATTACGGCTCCGCAGGGCAAGGATCGACGACACACCTGGCCGCGCTCATGTTTTTGAATGCGACCGGAGTCAAAATGGAACACATCCCCTACAGTAGTAATGCAGACTCAACGAAAGCCGTGATGGCTGATGAAGTGCAAGTACTCTTTGGTTCGATGCCTGCTGTGTTAGCACAGATCAAAGCCGGCTCGATTAAAGCATTGGCGGTTGGCACCACGACGAGATCAGCTGAGCTGCCCGAGATACCCACGATGCAACAAGCCGGCGTTGCTGGCTATCAAGCTTCATTGTGGCTTGGCTTATCTGCACCAGCAAAGACGCCTGCAGCAGTGCTCGAACGGCTGAGCAAATCACTCAATGAAGTTATCTCTGATCCGGCAGTGATTAAGCAGTTGGCAAATACGGGAGCAGAGGCCAAGAAGATGTCTCAGCCGGAGTTCAAGAAACTGATCACTGATGAGTACGCTCTCTACAAGAAAATTGTAGAAGGCATGCCGAAGTAATCAGCAATCGTCTGACTACGCTGCCGTTTTGCTGGGCTCGTCTAAAAAACCGCCGGAACGCAGCGTAATCACGAGCGTGTCTCGCCACCCCAATTCACCCTGTGGCTGGATGGGGGTGGTTTCATGAATAACCCGCGCGTCATCTAACAACAAGACAGACCAAGGTTCGGTCAAGGTAAAGCGTTGTCCGAAAGGGCTGCTCACGTCAAACACACGCGTCTCGCCCCCTTTGATGCTATGGCGACCAATTAAAAAGACCGCAACGAGATCGACACCATCACGATGTGCGCCCTCGGGCGTTGGCCTGCCAATTCCGTCGGTCGTGTCAATCCGAAATGGATGCGCTTCTACGAACCAAGTCTGATCACCCCGCAAACCAGACGCCACATGCCCCAGAAAAGAGAGCAACGCTGACCAAGCAGCTGTAGCAGTCATTGCAGCTTCTAACGGCGCAAACCATCGCCGCATTCCTCCGTGCAGCGCATTGTAGGAAAGCGGCTGCCAATGCGCACGATCTGCGTGCTGCGTCACCGTGTCGCCATCGACCAGAAAACTGCCGTGCCGCCGACGGCGATATCTACCACCGTCTTTTAGGTACTGATCAGGAGGCAAATCATTCCAAAAGGAATTGAGGTTCAACAACTCAGACAGCGCAATACCGCTCAACTCACTCGCCGCCTGAGGCGAGAGCACGGCAAAACCTTGCTCTTTGAGCTTACCCTGCAGGTCAGGCGGTGCAGTCAACGGAGGGGCGAGTAAGGTTGTGCTCATCTGCTTCCTAAACGTGCGGCATGGCGGTATTCATGCGCCATAGACACTGGCCGGAGTGCCAAGTGTTTCGTGTGTCGGCCCGACACACGCTCACGCCAGAGTTTGAATGACGCGCGCTTGAGTTCTCGACGCATCAACTTTATCACCTCTGTCTCGTTTAAGCCGAACTGCTGGGCGATCGCCTCAAAAGGCGTGCGATCTTCCCATGCCATTTCGATGATTCTGGAAGTGTGGCTCAGCGTATTCAAAATGTGGCTCTTCTCTCTCGATCCGTATTTCAGTTTTCCACTCGGGAACATTTTCCCCTAACAAATCTGCGAATCGCTCCGATTTAAAAAACTCAATCCGCGCCTGCTCGTACTGCATTTCGAGCCAACCCGTGAAGTCCTCACGGCTACCACTGTGTCGAAGTGGCGCAGGTGCCACGTAAAACACAGAAACGATATCCCAAACCGAAAGTCTGGTTGCTACGCCACAAAAACAGTGCCCACCCAAAGGACCGCGCCGGGAGGACACCAATCCGTTCGACCGCAACAGTTTGAGCAAATTTTCCACATACGAAACGGATAGGCTCAAGCGTCTGGCCAATTCCTGAGTCGTTAGCGTCGAGGCTTTTGGCAATTTAGCCAGAGAAACAACCAGATTTAATGCATGCTTAGCTTCGTTTGCGCTCATGGGTTACTCTCTTTTGAGTAGATTAAAACTATATCGATGTTGAATTATCTACCAAAAATCTATTCAAATACATATATATTCTAAAATATCCAATACAATCTATTCAATATCTACTCATACTAAATTTAAATTGAAATCGCTCACTCAACAATATCGGATTGGCGCTATCGCAAAACTTGCGGGTGTCCCCGTCTCCACGCTCAGAGTCTGGGAAGCAAGACACCAAGCGCTGACTCCAATCAAAACCGCCGGGCAGCACCGTCTCTACGGTGAAGAGGATCTCTTGCGGGCGACGCTTTTAAAACAGTTAAGCGATCAAGGTCACGCAATCAGTACCATCGCTCCCCTCGAGCTCGAGGCGCTAAACGGGCTGCTACAAAAGCAATCTAGCCAGAAAGGTGGCAGCGCCAAATCAGGGCATACACGCAATGTCTCATTAGCGATCGTTGGGCTTGCCCTAGCAGGACAAGTTGAGGGAACATCTTTCGCAAAATATCTGCAAAACACGCAACTTGCTGTGACCGGGGTATATCAAAGTGTCGAGGCAGCGCGCCAGACGCCATCTTCATCGTCACCAGACATTTTTTTGCTTAAGATCAATACCTTGCACGAAATCGTTGTCAACGACATTTTGCAAGCTGCACGTGCAATGCGTACAAGCCAAATTGTTGTGCTTTATAACTACGGCCGCGAACAAGTTGTGCGCGCTATGCGCGGACATGGAATGATCGTTCGTCGCGAGCCCCTATCAGACTACGAGCTCGCCGAACTCATCAACTCGGTGCTGGTGGTTGATGCGAGCCAGCAACTGAGCGAAACGTCCACAAGCGCAACGATACCGGCACGTAAGTATTCCGATCAGGTACTCAAAAAAATCAGCGGGATCTCAACCAACGTACTATGCGAGTGCCCCCGCCACGTAGCAGAAATCATCGCGCAACTCGCCAGCTTTGAACAATACAGCCAAGAATGCCTGAATAAAGGCGCAGAAGATGCGCACCTTCACGCTTACTTATCATCGGTTTCAGGATCTGCGCGGGCACTCTTTGAGCAAGCCCTAGAAAAAGTCGCAAGACATGAAGGTATCAGTCTGAACGCACAAGAATAAAACACGATTCTTCGCTATAGTGGTCGGACTTGCCAAAAGGACCGACCCCATGATCTTGGCTATAGCTTTTCTTATCAATACAGCCGTCATCATGTTGACGATGCTGATCCATTACGAAGCCCTTTTCTGGCTTTCAAAAAAGCTACCAAAACTTTGTCAAATTCGACCGCGACTTCAAGTCTTGGTAGGAGCTGTGTGTATCTTTCTGGTCCACGTGATTGAAATCTGGTTGTTCGCATTCGCCTTCTATTTTTCAAGCATGATCGATGGAATGGGCAGACTAACTGGCAACCTCGCAGACGGCGGCGGCATTCTTGACTGCGTCTATTTGTCCTTCGTCACATTCACCACTGTCGGTTATGGTGACGTCATTGCTGAAGGTCGGCTTAGGTATCTAGGTGGTATTGAGTCGTTAACCGGCATCATCCTAATCACCTGGTCTGCATCATTCTTATTTGTTGAGATGCAGAGAAACTGGGCGGACCTGCGCAAACTGAAATAGAGATCCACAGCATGCACACTACATACGACTTTGTCATCATAGGCGCTGGCTCTGCCGGCTGCGTACTCGCGAACAGATTGTCCGCGGACGGAACACGCACCGTTTTGCTCCTCGAAGCCGGCCCCACAGATAGCAATCCATGGATCAAAATTCCGGCAGGTGTGCCGCGCATCGTTGCTGACCCGCAGATCACTTGGGGCTATCACTCAGAGCCAGAGCCTGGCCTTAATGGTCGCCGACTTCACTGGCCGCGCGGTAAGACGCTTGGGGGTTCAAGCAGCATTAATGGCCATGTTTACATGCGAGGCACCCCTGACGATTACAACGGTTGGCGCGACTCAGGCAACCCGGGCTGGGGTTGGGACGATGTTCTGCCTCACTTCAAAGCAACAGAGTGTCACTTTGCCGGAGAATCAGCACTGCATGGATCGCAGGGTGAGCTCAACGTCTCAGCGCTGCAAGAACCTCATCCGGCATCTCAAGCTTTTGTTGCTGCCGCTGTCAATGCGGGGATTGAACCAAACGACGACTTCAATGGAGTCAAGCAAGCGGGTGTTGGGTACGTGCAGCTAATGATCCACCGCGGCATTCGTTCGTCTGCAGCCCGGTCTTTTCTGAAACCCATTCGCAACAGAAAGAACCTAACGGTTGAAGTGAATGCGCTAGTCGAACGTATTGTATTGACGGGTAAGCGTGCAACAGGTGTGCGCTACGAACAGAATGGTCAATCCATTGAAGTCACCGCAGGCGAAGTGATTCTTTCTGCTGGTGCAATTAATTCGCCGCAGATACTCATGCTGTCGGGCATTGGCCCAGCAGATGAGCTGAACAAACACGGTATAGCCGTGGTTCACCCCTTGCCAGGGGTGGGTCAAAACTTACATGATCACGTGTATGTGCATGCGATGGCAAAAGTGAAACCAGAGTTCTCCGTCAATCATAAAATCTGCAGCAACCTGCGGATGATTCCCGATGTTTTGCGCTACCTGGTTAGCCGCAAAGGATTGTTGAATTCAGCGGCAGCGCAAGTCGCGCTTTTTGCGAAGTCCGGAGTCAACTCCGACAAAGTCGATCTGCAAATGCAGATGCGTCCCTTCAGTATGCTGGGCGCTGGAGGTATGTTTCAGGCAGATAATTTTCCTGCGATCACGGCTTCTTGTGGCTTGCTTCATGTTCATTCGGCTGGCGCAGTGACGTTGAAATCGGCAGACTTCCATCAAGCCCCGAGCATGTTTGCAAGCTACCTGACCGATCCACGCGACACAGCTCCGCTAGTATTCGGCTTGCGTCTGATCCGTCGTATTTTCAGCCAACCGCCATTCAGCGACATCTGCACGGGCGAGGCCTTGCCAGGCCCCGATAAGAGTACAGACGAAGAGCTCACCGCCTACTGCCGCGAGCAAGCACAAACGATGTACCACCCGGTTGGCACATGCCGGATGGGTTCCGATGCACTAGGAGTGGTCGATCACCGCTTACGCGTGCACGGTATCGAGGGTTTACGCGTCGTGGATGCTTCAATCATGCCTAAAGTTCCTTCGGGCAATACAAGCGCTCCAGTCATCATGGTTGCAGATAAAGCAGCACGCATGATTATGGAAGACTCTCGCAATTCCTCTCAAAAACTCGATAAATAAGACCAAATGTTCTGAAATCAAACCCTTGGGATTTAAATAAACCATTGATTTTTATGGACTATTTTTTATAAGCTTGTGACAAAGTCAGAAACTTTGTATTGTTGATGTCACAGTAACCTGCTATTCTTTTGACTAGTAGGCTATTGAGCTAATAGCAGGCGCTAGTCTGGCTAAACGAACACACTAGCTCAAAATTTTTTTGGATTTTGGAGAGAACTGAATCATGCAAACTCAAGCAAACGACCTGAATGTATTGACGAACGGCGCGAAACTGGTGGGCGAATCTGTTCTCCCCGGTGCAAGCCTCTTGATGGACGGACAGTTTTTGAATGGCGCAGCGCACGCCGTGGTCGGCCTTGGCGCACGCTTGGCACTCGGCCCTGCAGCTCTAGTTTTGGTATGTGCTGACTCGTTCTCGAAATCAGTCACTGACAAGACATTGTGGACGCACGCCAAAGAAGCTTTGGCTGCACGCAAAGCTGCGAAAGAAGAAAAGGCTGCAGAAGTTGTAGAAGTACAGGCTGCTTAAATACAGTTTTCTGTTTTGCAGTAACAAAGGGTAGATGACTCAGTCACCTACCCTTTTTTACGACCGCTCTACTGAGATAGATGCGCTGAGGGATTCGCTTGGCTTTCGTTAAATATAGTGCGGTATTTCTTTAACAACAAAAAATAATCATTTCTGTTGTTCGCCTTTTGAAGCTCAGCTCCAAGCTTATCTTTCCAAATCGTTCCACATTTCGAACGCTTGGAAAATGCAAAGAAAGTATCCGAGCGGTACGGATACGTCACTAGGCTTTCAACCTTATCACCTAGATCGCGCCTGTATATCTCTGAATAGGCAGCATTCTCATAAGCAAAAACATAATCGACCTCCCCAGCCAACAGACGCCGGAAACTCTCATCTGTATTTGGCGAACGCTCGATCGTCAACTCCGTTTCTACCAGCGAACCAAACGTGCTGTCACCAAAGGTCTCGCCGACCCCAGCAAGACCCGTTCTACCTTTTAAGTCCTCATATCGGTTTAGATTGAATTGATTGCCCTTACGAACAAGCACATGCAAAAATTGATAGCCATGTGCCGGATAGACATAGTTTAGGTAGCGCGCTCGATCAGACGACCAGCCTGCTGAAAAAATCATATCCACAGCACCCGTGCGGGCCGCAGTTAAGGTCTCAGGCCATGACGCAAAGCGCACAACCTTGACTTGCTTGACCCCCGCCGACTTGAGTAATTTCTGCGCAAGCTCGACGCCCGCACCAATCAGTTGACCATTGGCGTCCCAAGAAGCGGGAGCACCCGCAGGCGGGCCAGAGACGGTTACCGAATCGCAGGTCTGCGCCCATGCGGTGCGAACTAGAAAAGTAACCGCAAGTAAAAGGAACAATCTCATTTTTTCATCACAGAGGAGGAATGCATTTCAAGCAAATTTTGAGAAATCAAAAGTACAGCTAAGTTTCGGATTTTATTCGCTTTTTAGCACTAGAAGTCGCGCTAAACGTTATAGAACGAAGCCTGCGAGGTAGTGCGAGGTCAATACACTACAATCAATTGCTTAATGTTCAAGGCAAGTTTTATACTGCACCACCGTGAAAAAAAAGAACGATCCATTGTCGCAAGCGAAAGCAACACCTGAGTGCAAGGCGCAACTTGCGACCGAGCTCTTTGAACGCGAAGCGCATGTAGAGAAGCCACCAGAGACAGCGATACCTCTGCCCATCTCAGACAAGAATTTCAGACGACTTTATGCGGACCAAACGGTCAAACATTGGTGCCAATGGGCGAGTGTGGCGGGCTTCGTCCCCGTACCCGTTATAGATATATTGTCGATTTCTGCGACACAGGCAAAGATGGTTCACAGCCTGTGTCAAATCTACGATAAGCAATTTCACCGTGAAGCGGTATCTTCGATCATCTCGGGTCTGGTTGGTGGTAGCCTCACCGGCCTTCTCTCGGCAAGCCTCGCGTTCACACTGATTAAAAATATTCCGATCGTGGGTACAACATTCTCAGTGCTCACTCAACCTGCAGTGGCTTACGGCATCACGTATGCACTTGGTGCTGTGTTCATTCAACACTTTGAAGCAGATCGAGAAATGTCAGAGCTGTCGGTTAAGGAAGTTGAAGAATACTTTTTAGAACAATACAAAAAAGGCAAAGCCCTTTTTAGCAAGAAGAAACCAACTGCCTAACATGTCGGTGCACTCAAGTTCATGGGTGATACGTCCTACGCCACGTCCCCAAGCAACAAAGCGTCTATTCTGTCTTCCTTTTGCCGGTGGCGGTGCATCCGCGTATCGTCAATGGGCAAGCCAACTTGGCCCTGCGATTGAAGTCTGTCCCATACAGCTACCAGGTCGAGAGAACCGATTACTCGAGACTGCACATGACAACTACAAATCACTGATTGAAGCGCTCCTACCAGCGATGGGCCCGCTGCTAGACAAGCCTTACGCACTCTATGGCCACAGTATGGGTGCACTCCTTGCCTTTGAATTAGCGCGCTCACTAGAGGCCTCTGCTAGCCATACTGGACCTCAACGTATTTTCCTTGGCGCCCACCGCGCTGCGCATTTACCCTTGCAGCGACTGCCGATGGCAGATCTATCGCAAGAGGATTTGTTAAAAAAACTAAATGAGTATGGCGGTTTCACCGAAGAGATTCTGAGCAGTCCAGAACTTTTAGAGCTCATTCTTCCTGCCGTGCGCGCTGACATTAAACTCTGCGATACATATCAGTTTGAACAAGGCCGACTACTGACATGTCCGATCGACGCCTTCGCTGGCGCCATGGATAAGCAAACTCCGCCTATCACGATGCGCCCCTGGGAACTGCACACGAAAGGTGGAACTGATTTTCACACGTTCGACGGCGGTCACTTTTTTTTGAACACCCACACCACTCAGGTATTGGAAATCATTCGCACAAAGATGCTAGCTTAAGCGCGGCTCTCAAAAAAAGGCCCTTGCTATGCAAGGGCCTTTTTATTTTGAACCTACGTTATTACTTAACCAACACAGACGGCGATGGTGGGATAGAACCCGAAATCTTATTAAGCGTCAACAACTGAGAAAGTAAAACCATCACTTCTTTTGTGAAGCTTTCCGAGTGGTTCGGCAAGGTATAGGTGTCGCCACGATAGGAAAGTGAAGTCAATGCATCAGGCACACGTTGATTTTTCTGTACAACAAAGAGCGGAACTGGAGGGTAATCAGCCCAGGTGCTGTTAGCGCCAGCATTCACAAGATCAGGGTTGAAAATTTTGACGATGGATGGTGTCGCAGTATTTTGCAATGCTACAACCTCGCCCAAGAAATCGAACACATTACGTGTCGAACGTAAATTAATGTTGATGTAGAGATTTTTTTCCTCTGGACCACGTGACTTTGACTGAAGAAGTTTAAAGAGCTCAGTGGCAGTGCGACTTGCGACCTGTTGCTTAAACTGTTGCTCACAGTACATCGAAGGATCCAGGGAGTTACCAAACAACACTTCAGCATCAGTTTTATTCAAACAGAGCTGAGATTTTGGCATCAGGCGAACGAGGCGATATTTTTTTGGACGGCCTGGGGTAACAATTTCATCAACCGTGATGCCAGAGGCGAGCGCCGAGGTAAACATACCCAACGATGCGCGCATAGTGGCTTCATCCATCTCGGGTCCCATCGGCATCTTGAAAGGGACTTGCTCAACCGTTAAACCGGATGCGACCAACAGATACAGTGCGCGCTGAAAATCCTCATAATTCTTGCTTGCAGGATCATTGACAAAGGTCGACACCACTTCTTTTTTGCCATTGATCACATCAATCGATCCGATCACCAAAGAAAACAGAACGGATCTTGGCGCTGCCTGATTGGCGGTCAAAAAGCCCACAATCTCAGGCTGAATCGGAGACAAGAAAGGCTTCATAAACGTAGCGTTATCGAGTGATGACTGCGTGAATGTGTAACTACCACTCACGGACATCGATGCACTCGGCATGTAGTTTGCTAAGCCAACAGCTCCGGCCCAGGGACTGAGAAAGCCACCGAGTGAGCCTGGATCGGAACCATACACGGTGGCCGAAACACCAGCGCTCGCTGCCACGCTTCCCGAACCCATGATGCTAGGAATATCCAAAAAGCTCACGGGCATTTTTTGAGATGCGCGTACGATATTGATCAGAATGTTGTCGTTGCTGTAGGACTCCACTACCTCACGATACGCATTCGACATAGCCCGAAATGTCGTTGAGTTCGTCGATGCACACCCAGATAGAATAACTAGTAGAGTCAACAGACCCGAAAGACCAACCCGACGCATCATGCAGACTCCAAAAAAAGTGATCAAAACTTATATGTCTGTCACGCCAAAAATTTAGTGACGAACCAAAAACATATCATTGCAGCCGCACCGAGCGACACGAGCCATAAAAGGAAATTAAAAACGGTTGCAAACACGTTAATTTTTTTTCCATCGGCGACTTGGTGCTTACCGCGGAAGACTGTAAACATAACGAATCCGCCAAGCAACGCGCCGACGATCAAAATTTTTATTACAACAAGTGCAGTCATGTACATCCTCATATGCAGACGTGATCAAGCTGCCACTGAAAGCCGCTCATCCAACGACCGCTCGCAATTTATGACTTTAAATGGCCCTTCGGCCTAAGGGAATTCTTTGCTATCATATACTTCGCTACGGTGCATCAATTTGCCTTCGACATAATACCTGTAGCCGACGCACAATCCAAGGACATAATGGTAATGAAATCACGACTCGCTTTCCTTACCCTCAGCAGTTTAATTGCTGCGACCACATCGTTCGCGCAGCCTGCACCAGCAGCAGAGAGTGCCCCAAAGGCAACCAGCACGCAATCAGCGATCAAAAATCCACCTGTCGAAAAAACCTCGCAAATCCTCGCGCAACAAAAAACGGGAATTGTGTGCACCATATATGCCGGCAACTTTAGCCTCGCTGCACGCGGTGTACGGATCGTTCAGTATTCAACAATGGGGCTGGTAGAAAATTGTGACGAGGAACACTTCAATCAGCTAACCATCGCATCCATCGGTGCTCAGCTTCGGGCCGTGCAACAACCTCTGTTTATTATTCAAGGCGCAGCGCATCACTATTTAATGGATGTAAACCTTGCATCTCTCCCGAAACCATTCGTGCGTATCGGCGAATTGAAGATGTCACCCGTAGGGCACGCAGATATAAGGATCCGTGATCTGCTCCTGAATAAAGGCTTGCGGCAAGGAAGCATCGTTGGGAGCGAGTACACCCCTTTCCCCCTCACAAGCAATATCCATTACATCTGGAACATCGGCAAACCAGTTCACCGTCTTGTCGCTCCCAATGGGGATCGCTACGTGATGTTTGGTTACACAAACAGGGTACTCAAGGGCGCCAACAAGGATAATCTCTCTTTGATCGGTCCGCTGCTTACGCTACCAGCTAACTGGAAGTACGAAAGCTATCTAATCGACCGTACACTCACGATCAAAACAGATCCAACCAACGATTTCACGCTCAACATTTTGTTTGATGATGCATTCAACATGTACATCCAATCAGACGATTAAACGCGAAATCAAAGCCTCACTTTAAGACCTCGGCACCGCCCATAATTAACGGTAAGCCCGACGAGCCTGAACCGAAAATCAAGACTTTACTGTTGGTCGATGCTGCCAGGCTTGAGCTTGCCTCAATACCTTTATAGCGGAGGTAGTTTTCGGTCAGAGCGCTATCCACGATCGACTGAAAATCACGGATACCAGCGGCCTCAATTCGCTTTCTCTCAGACTCGAGTCTCTCAGTCACCAAACGGTACTGATAGGCTTCTGACTTCACGAGCTCAACCGCTTTAGTTTGTAGCGCAGCCTCTAAATCTGAGGGGAAACTAAATTTGGTAACTTGCACATCACTGATGGTCAGCAGACGCACATCTGTCAACCCAGTAGGCGCTATTTTCTTGAGAATGACGTTAGTGGTATCGAATGATATTGTTTGGCTAATCTTCTGAATGTCTTTTGTAAAAGCGTCAACAGAGGAGTACTGCGCGACCGACTCGCGGGCCGAGGATTCAATCATGGGGAGAATAATTTTCTCGTAATAAGTCGGCCCCACATATTTGTGCAGCAATGGCAGGTTAAACGGATAGATTACATACTGAAACGACAGAGTCATTTTGGATTTCAACCGATCAGAGGTCAGCACTTCTATATCGGTTGTCTTTTGCTGAATCTGAGCATCGTAAATCGTCATCTTGTTCCAGGGGAAAGTAAAGTGAATACCTTCCTCGAACACCGTGTTTAAATCGGTACCAGAGCCGAGTCGCTTATACAGAATCCCCAGTTGCCCAGCGGGAATCTGATGCACCGAATACGGCCATATAACTACAAGCGTCCCCATCGTCGTCAGCACGACGACGACAATTGCAACAGCGTGCGATCGCAAAAACGCCAGGTAATCGCGAAACGCACTTCTAAAATAAGAAGAAACTCGACTCATATTGGGCTGCCAAATTTATCTACTTCCTGGAGTTTGCCTTGACTGATCATTAACAAATGATCGGCCAAGTGGAAATAATGATCATCGTGCGTAATGGCAATTACGATTTTATCCATTGCACGCAACTCAGGAATGATCTTTTCATAAAAAAACTTACGGAACTCCGGATCCTGATCAGAAGCCCATTCATCCAAAATAATAATCGGCCTCTTCTCAAGTATGGAGACAATCAGTGCGATTCGCTTTTTTTGTCCTGTCGATAGATTTAAATCGCTGAATGCATGGTTGCTGAACTTTATTCTTTCAGGAAGCTCTAATTTTTTCATCCAGAAATCGACCTCTTCGTCGGTCGTGTCATACATGCCATAGAGCTTTTTAAATAAATGGAAATCACTGTAAATGGTGGAGAACAGATCTCGGTACGGTTGAGAGTATGCGCCTTCAACCTCAATACCATTCAATAAAATACGACCCGAGTCCGGCGCGATCAATCCAGTCAAAATCCGAATGAAAGAAGTCTTACCTGATCCGTTCCCACCACGGATGAAATAAATTTTTCCTGATTCAAACTCACAGCTAATCGGCCCCAAAGTGAATGGTGTCGAGCCGGGTTTGCCCACAAATCGATAAGCAACGTTGTCCACAGTAATCTTTTGCACTACTGGATCAACGCATTCGCCGCCGCTCACGTTTGATTTTTTGATTTGCTCTAACTGACCCATAAAGCGGTTTACTTCTTCTGCGGCGGTATTTGCCACGGAAAGTAACGGTAAGGACGTCACAATACCCGTTAACGATCCCGCAATAAATAATATTGTGGTTGTGACAGCCACCACGCTGCTACTAAAGCCAGAGGTAAGCATCGGCACGATGAATATGGTTGCGCCAACCAACACATAAATCATGACCTGAATTGACGCAAAACCGTTAGACAAGTGCACGAGCGCCTTGGCCTTCACATCAGCAACATGACGAGAGCTCGCGATGATGTCACCGCTGATATCAAACGCCCGATTCGAGTTCATTTTTATTTCTTTAAAACCCGAGAGGAAATCAGAAATCTGATCGGCTGCCTGTCCCTCCTCCGCCCACGCATCCGTCAACATACGGTGAGTGGCACTAAAGCTACGCGAGAAGTAAATAATGACAGAGAGACCAAAAATCAGTGTCACCAACCCGGCAGAAAACGACAAAAAGAATAGATAGGCAATAGAAAACAACATCATCGCCATCGACTGGCAGGTAGGCACAAACATCGTGGCGCCCTGACTAATCGTCAATGTGTCTCGGTTCAAAACCGTCAGGATGTGCGGGGGTCCGATCTTTTGCAAAGTGAGCAAGTCTGTTTTTAAAACCTCGCCCATCACTCGCATACGAATGCGGTGTGTGAGGGTCTGTGTCGCCGTGATACTTTCGCGATTATTAATACGCAACAACACTGCATAGCAGATCAGCAACGGGACAAATAAGAAGAACGCCCAGCTAGCGGAACTTTTTTGGGCAACAAGCGAAGCGGAGTAGTTAACAAGCGCTATGAGCGCAGTGCTAGACAAACCTGCTAGGGCTGCGACTGCCAGGATCCGACCCAAACTCAAGCCGCTGTACTGACGCACTAGCTTGATCAACTCCGACAACTGACCATCACTACGCATATTTAGAATCCATTCGATAGTGATTCATTTCAAATTCAATCAAGCCTAGGGTGCAGGCGAGGTGGCGGAAACTGTAGGGCCGTTCTTTTTGCCAAACATGCTTTTCGCTTTATCCAGCTGCTCTTGATAACTCGCTCGCAATGCTTCCGCAGACATTGTCATCAATGTTCCGTTCGACTCGAAGTGACGAACAAATACTGCACCGATTGCATGCGTCGTCGCGTACGACATCGCCGGCTGCGTAATCGCTGCAAGTGTTGTTCCAACAATCGGGACCTGCTTCATCAAGACACTCGACAAAGCCGCAGAAGATACCGTTGTCACCCCGCCCCCGACTAAGCCCGAAAGAATTGCACGCACGCGCCGTTGCTTGAACGGAACATCATAAACCTTGCACAGATCGTAGACCATCTTGATCTGCAATCCGGAAATCGTGGCAAGGTCCAAAAAGGGAACAGGTATAAAGCCCGCCACCATTCCCCATTGAGACCAATTCTTAACTGTTCGATCAGCCAATAGCCTGCGAAAGTCCTTCGCCGACAATGGGTCAGTCGGCACAAGCGCCGAGCCATTCAAAGACTCATTTTCAAATTGTTGGCTTGCTGCATCGCCACGCTGGGCGTTTGAAGATACTTTTGGGTCAGTCATGCTAATCACCTATTTAATGAACAATGGACCAACATATTTCAGAAAATTTACAACGTCATCGAGACTAGATCGCAACGTCAGCCGATCAAGTCGCTACGTCGGGGATATAAGCGCGATCCCCTTGAGGACGCCAAGCCCTTTTGAATCCAGCGAGACATACTTAGATTCTCCGGATGGTTGGCGCGCCAAAAAGATTGCATTGGGGCTGGTATTTAAAAGAGATGCCGCAATAAGCCCTAAAGGGCCGCCAACTGCAAAGCTCGCTAAGGCAAGGGGTAAAAACCTTTTCCCACTTTGAGTAATTGGTCCTTCTAACTGCATCAGCGAAACGAAGCTTCCGTCTACTTCGTAAAAACCGTAAAGATTCTCTTTCGGACCAGGAACAATCTCGTGGGCACTTAACAGCGTTCCAACTGGCGCTTGTACCGATGGTTTTCGGCGTGCCCACCCGAAACAAGACTTGCTCTTAACTTCCTCAGCCACCGGGATCTCAAGAGCCGGAGCTTCAACAGCCGGGGCATCAACCGTCGGGGCCTCAACTTTAGGAAGTACTTTTGTCTTTTTCTTAGCAGGACTACTCTTTGCATCGACCTTACTTATCTTCACAGCAGCGCCAGTCTTAGCTTGCGAAGGCTTAACCGGTTTAGCCTTTGGCTGTGACTTGAGCTTGACCTCTGTTTTGGGTTTAGCCTCTGATTTAGTCTTACGGCCCAACTTAGGGCTTGAGACGGACTCGAGCTTCACAGCATCCGCAGACAAACCTTGCAACAATCCAGTCGATTCTTGCTTCGTAGACTCGCTGACAGCGAGAGGATTAAATTTAATGGTCTTCTTTGCGCGCGTGGTCGCCATAGCTATCTCTTTCTTCGCTGAATAACTTCTTTTGCAAGTGAGCGATAGTCAGTCGAGGCTACGCAGTTTGAATCGTACTCAATGATAGGCATTGCATACGATGGCGCCTCTGCCAAACGGATGTTCTCTCGTATCACTGTAGTCAGGACCTGTGCACCAAAACGTTCTGTCAACAACTCCAACACTTCTTTTGAATGCTTGGTCCGAGCATCAACTCTCGAAGCCAGAAAACCTAAAATTTCGAGCTCGGGGTTTAAGACGTCCTGTATCTCAGTAACAAGCGTCATTAACTGAGCCACACCGGACAGCGTCAAAACGTGCGTAGTGACAGGGATAAGCAACTCTTTCGCAGCAACTAACGCGTTGAGAGTCACAATACCCAACGTGGGTGGCGTATCAATCAGCACATAATCCCACTTCGTGCTGTCTAACTTTGCCAGACGCCGTTTCAGGATGGAGTCAATCGCAAGTTTGCCCGCGAGCGCTTTTTCTACATTCGCAAGCTCTTGGCTTGCAGCAATGACGCTCAAATTCGAAACACCTGACACTGCAATCAAGTCTTCGATCGGTTGTGTTTGCGTCAGCAGTGCAAAGGATCCGTTCTCTGGGCTCGGGACATTTAACCACTGACTTGCGTTGCCTTGCGGATCTAAATCGATCACCAAGACACGGTGATTCTTCTCTGCGAGCGCAGCAGCCAAATTCACCACGGTAGTTGTCTTTGCACACCCACCTTTCTGATTTGCAACCGCGATTATTCGCATCGATTTACACCTATTTTGCAACCGTATTTATTGCTTCGCTAATCTACACTGAGACGCTCTCAGCTTGCTCGCAAAACCTCATGACTGAAGGAGTCAGAAGGCCACACTCAACTGTGTCGCACTCCCAGCAGGCCTACGGGCGGCGGAGCGGAAACAACCCCACCCCGCCTTGCAAGACATTAAATCTTGTCTGCGAGCACGGCTAACAACCGCTTGGCCGTAGCGCTTTCATCTCGCACACCTTTCTCGTTGAGCACGGTAACTTCAGTCTCATTGCCACGTGAGTCTAAGTGAATCCGATACGTTGGCGCCTTGCCTGGATCCTTGGCGCCGAACAGGCGACTCAGGAAATTAGGATCCTCGCGCTTGAAGCCCGTGTCGCTATCAACGTAGCGCACGTAGTAATCGCCAGCTGAGCGATCGCGGTCATCCACAGCAAAGCCACCAGAATCGAGCGCAACCCCCACTCGTCTCCAAGCGCGATCGAAATTCTCGCTAATAATCAGTACGGATTTGTCAGTCGCCGGCGTAACAACCTTGGGGCTCTGGGGGTTGGCCACAGACTGCGCCATCTTCTTACGTGCGCCGTCAACGTCTTCACCCATGAAAACCATCATACGGGCAAGCATCGCTGCATTTAGACCCGGGTCTTCTTTGCCGCGCACCCAGCGGATGTCTGTACCGTCCGAGCCTGTTGCGATCTCATCCATGTGCTGATGAGAGATATAAACCTCGGTCCGGTTCCCTGCGCGCTCAATGCGTGTACGGAACTTGTCACGTGTGCCACTATCCCACAACCCCTGCAAGACCGAACCGAGTAGTTGACGAATCCAACTCTCTGGAATTTTGGCGCGGTTCTCGGCCCAATTCGTCACTAACAGACCCGCCTTCGGATCCGTTACATCCAGCGTAAAGCCGTTCTCGCTCCAGAAGTCCGCTGCCAGAGAAAAGACCTTATCTGCAGGCATATCGATCGACAACCACCGCAAATCGCCATCGCGCAGCACACGCATGTCACTGCGCGTAGGTAACACCGCTGACTGCGCAGCAGTGGCGCCCTTGGCGGCAGCTTGCTGTCCGGCCTGTTGAAACTGATTGAACGTTGTTGTCCCGCCTGCAGGTGCACGATAACGTGGATCACTTGCAGCTTGCGTCATGTCGGGAGGGATGCTCAGTGGGTCAGTCATCACCACACTCTTGTAGTCGACAGAATTGTCGCCCTCCAGCACCGAACGCATTTGCGCACAACCGCTGACCAAGATCAGCCCTGACAGTGCCGCCACATTCAAAAATTTCAATTTAGAGCCTTGGATTTTCATCTTAGAGCAGTCCTGCCTGAACCATTGCGGCCCGTAGTGGTGCATGAAACTGCGCACTCAGTTCAACTAAGGGCAGTCGAATTCCGTTTGGAATCCGACCCATTTGATTCAAAGCCCATTTGACGGGGACAGGGTTGCCCTCGACAAACAGCAATTTGTTAAGCGGTCCGAGCAGTCCGTTGATCTCGCGTACTTTCGCAACATCGCCCTTCAACGCTGCAGCACACATGTCGTGCATGGCTCGTGGGGCGATATTCGCCGTGACAGAAATATTGCCCCGACCACCCAACAAAATCAAAGCCGCAGCAGTGGCATCATCGCCACTCAGCACGACGAAGCTTGAAGGTAAATCTCGAATCAACAGCGCGCCACGGCCAATATCACCCGTCGCATCTTTGATCCCGATGATCCCAGGAATCTGAGCCAAACGAACGACTGTATCGTGCGCCAAGTCAGCGACTGTGCGACCAGGTACGTTGTACAAAATTGTGGGCAAGTCAACCGCTTCTTGGACCGCTTTGAAGTGTTGATACATGCCTTCCTGCGAAGGCTTGTTGTAGTAGGGCACCACTGACAAGCCCGCATGCGCACCGACCTTGCGGGCGTGCTCGGCAAGATGGATTGCCTCGGAGGTGGAGTTTGCACCAACACCGGCGATCACGGGAATCCGACCTGCGGAGTACGAAACCGCCAATCTAATTAGCTCGGCATGCTCGTCAACATCGACTGTGGGCGACTCACCAGAAGTACCCACAATGACCAGCGCATCCGTGCCCTCTTTGGCGTGCCAATCAATCAACGCTTTGAAGCTGTCGTAATCAACACTGCCATCGGGATGCATTGGAGTTACCAAAGCAACCATACTCCCCTGAAATTGGGGTCCGCTTGTAGATGAGGTCGTGGCCATAAATATTATCGGGTCCGGAGCACATTTAGGGGCGCGTGAGCGCCATTAAAAAACTTGTCTAAGTTTAACGGATAAGCAATGAAACAATAGCGAAAACCTATAGAAATAAACGCACGACCCACTCCCCTGCACCAACAAGTGGAGAAATGACCGTGGTCAATAGTCCCGACGCAAGTAGCGCAATGACGACCCACATCCCGTAGGGCTCCATACGCCCATACTGCCAAGCCAGGCGGTTCGGTAGGAGGCTAAACAAAACGCGCCCCCCATCTAGAGGCAAAATAGGTAATAAATTCAAGGCCATGAGGACTAAGTTAATGTGAATGCCCGCTTGGCACATCTCAAACCAAAACCCCGAACGCTCACCACTGTCAAACAGGATACGCAGCCCGATCGCCCAAGCAATCGCCATTAGCAGGTTTGCTGCAGGTCCGCCAAGCGCCACCCAAAGCATGTCCTGCTTGGGCCGACGCAATTGGCCAAAATCCACTGGCACGGGCTTCGCCCAGCCAAATAGCAGCGCTGGCCCCCCCAGCAGCTTGGAAAGTAACAAAATTCCGACTGGAACTGCGATGGTCCCAATGGGATCAATGTGCTTTAGCGGGTTGAGGGTCACACGGCCCTCAAGAGTTGCCGTTGCATCCCCGAACAAACGGGCGATGTATCCATGCGCGGCCTCATGCAAAGTGATCGCAAACAGGACCGGTAAGGCATAGACCGTCAAGGTCTGGATAATTTCGTTCATGTGTCGATTGTAGTGGCTAAAGTCTTTAATCGTGAGAGAGGCCGAGCGTGCTCGGATCTCCTGAACCAAGCCGAACTACAAGCGGTGTGTTTCCCGTTAAATCGATGACGGTTGTCGGCTCCAGTGCGCAAGCACCTGCATCAATGACCGCAGCCAATCGATGCTCATACCGTTCACGGATTTCAGCCGGATCATTCAAGGGGATCTCCTCCCCCTCCGGGATCAGCGTCGTGGACAACAAGGGGCCCGCGGCCTGTTCTAGCAGCGCCAGCGTCACAGGATGATTGGGGACACGCACACCGATCGTCTTACGCGAGGGGTGGGAAACCCGTCTAGGCACCTCACGCGAAGCATCCAAAATAAATGTCCACGGGCCCGGGGTCGCAAGCTTGAGCAACCGAAATTGCGCATTGTCTACTCGGGCAAATTGACTGATCGCTGCCATATCACGGCACAGTACGGTCAAATGATGGCGATCATCAAGCCCCCGCAGCTTGCGTAATGCCTCAGCCGCCCGACGGTCATCCAATCCGGCAACCAACGCATAGCTAGAGTCTGTCGGCACGGCCAAAATGCCGCCCTCTTGTAGCAGCTGGGCTGCCTGTTTAATCAGGCGAATCTGCGGGTTACTAGGGTGTACAGCAAATAACTGCGACATGATGCATGTGTCCAATGCAAGGAAACGCGGGGCGGTTAGAATACGGTCTCAACGTCCCCGTAGCTCAATTGGATAGAGCACTCGCCTTCTAAGCGAGTGGTTGTGAGTTCGATTCTCGCCGGGGGCGCCACAACGCTTCGGCCTACTGAACAACTTTCGCCTTGTCGCGCAACGTTTTAACGTAGTCAAAACGTTGCTTTTGCAAAAGCATCTGACGAATATCGTTTTTTGCTAGCTCGTAACTAGGCGCAACAAAAGCGCGCTTATCTTCGAGCTTAATAATGTTCCAACCGGCGGGAGTTTGAATCGGTGCAGCCGACAAGCCGCCTTTTGTTAGGTTCACCATCACATTCGATATCGCGGGCAAAATCTGGGCCGCAACAACCCAGCCTACCTCGCCAGAGTTTTTCTTACTTGGATCGATGGACAGTTCGCTGGCCAACTTGGAAAACGACTCACCTTTCTTTAAGCGGGCCAAAATTGCTTTGGCCTCTGCTTCTGTGGCCGTCACAATCAGGCTGATGCGATATTGTTGCTCTTCTTTCATCGCAGCAATCTGCCGATCAAACTCCGCCTTGAGTGCGTCTTCTGTAATGGGATTGCGGCGCGCATAATCGTTTAAAAGAATTTCGACCATAAACGTCTGCCGCACCTGAGCCCATTGAGCTTGGGCCTCAGCCGTTTTGTCTAAACCCAAACGTGCGGACTCTTGCGCAAGCACCTCGCGATTAACGAGTTCGTCTTGAATTGCTTGACGCAGCTCAGGTGTATCACGCTGTCCCTGAGCAATGTTCACGCGCACATTCTGATCGAGCAGTGTCTGAGGTATCGCCACACCGTTAACGGAAGCGACCGCTCCAGCCGGCTTATTTTGTGCGTGCGCCACAGAGCCCGACAGACCTGCCAGCAGGAGGGCCGCAAAAACTTTGGAGACATAGTGGTTCATATGCTTATCAACCAAGAAGCGTGCACAAGCGCACAAAATTAAAATTTGTTTAGCAAACAGCCTGATTATAGGGCTCAGCCTGCGATCCGCATGCATTTCATTATCTGTTATGTTGATGTGGTCCGCTATAGATAGCGCTCGTCAGCATAAAAACAAGGGATACAGAACATTATGACCGCCGACTTGCTCAAAGCCTTCGCGCCAACAGGCGTATTGCGTGCCTCACTGAACGTTGGCAACCCCGTGCTTGCCAATCTAGACAAAGATGGCAACCCCTTTGGCATTTCTATTGATCTAGCACGCGCACTCGCGGAAAAACTGAGTGTGCCCTGTGAGCTCATCGTCAACGAGACTGCGGGGAAATCTGTTGCAACGGTGGAAGCAGGACGCGCAGACATCGGTTTTTTTGCCATCGATCCAGAGCGAGGCAAAGACATTGCGTTTACTGCGGCTTATGTCCTCATTGAGGGGTATTACATGGTGCGTAGTGATTCGCTGATTA
>JBEDEU010000003.1:0-24524 GCA_041175585.1 Pseudomonadota bacterium
CGCCACACCCGCATGCACTAATCCGCGTGCAATCAGCGCAAGGGTCTGCTCAACCCACTCACCGACCTCGGCGATGCCAAGTTTTGTTTGAATCGCTTTGAGCGCATCGGGTTGGGCAGTTGAGTAGATCAGCACCGGGCCACTGACCAAATGTGGAGCGGCCCAGGCAAGGACCTCACGCACAAGTACCTCGCGCGCATCGGGCCCCTGATCCATACGCAGGGGATCGATTACGTAGGCGGGACGGCCGCTAGCGACAAATGCGGCGACCTGCGCGTTAGTCGCCCGCGAACAACTTCCTGCAATCACCGCCTGCAAGCCTTGAGCGGGCGGCAACGTTGCGGCCCGCTCATTAGGCACGATGCGAAAATTTGCGGGCAAACCAATCGCGACGCCAGAACCAGCCGTCACCAAAGGCATATCGGCTAAGGCAGGTGCCAACCGATGCAGATCAGCGTTACTAACAGCATCGACAACCGCAATACCCACACCCTGTTCTTTAAGCGCTGCGATACGTTTTTGGATGGCATCCCTACCCTGTGCGATAACAGCATAGTCGATCAATCCGACTGACCGCTTGGTCTGGGGCGCCAACACGCGCACAAGATTAGGATCCTGCATTGGAGTCAACGGGTGGTCTTGCATGCCACTTTCGTGGAGCAGCACATCGCCAACAAACAGGTAGCCTTTGAACACTGTACGGCCCACATCAGGGAAAGCTGGTGTGGCAATGGTGAAGTCGGTGTTCAACGCTGACATTAACGCATCGATAACAGGCCCAATATTGCCCTGTGCAGTCGAGTCAAAGGTGGAGCAATATTTAAAATAAATCTGGCGAGCACCTTGCGCCTGAAGCCATTGCAGGGCACGCAGAGATTGCGCTACCGCTTCCTGAGGCGCAATCGTTCGACTCTTAAGAGACACCACCACTGCGTCGACTTCGGTGCTCAAGGGAGCCGTCGGGACACCGACCGTTTGAAGCACACGCATCCCAGCGCGCACAAGGTTATTGGCCAGATCGGTTGCGCCGGTAAAGTCGTCGGCGATACAGCCCAAGAGCACGCGATGCATGATTAACGTCCAAAGGGTGCCAAGTGCTAGCACCCGTAATGTTTAGATGCCTGAAATTATAAGGTAGGGTCTGCATTACACTTAGCAATATGAGCACAATGCCCTTAAAAGTGGTTGCCCTTCCCCCGAATGCCCTGCGCGCTAAAGGCAGCGGTCTATCGCTGCGATACGGGACGGCAAAAAGCCCCTTCGGTCCCTGCCTATTGGCTTGGACAGGTCAAGGCCTCTGTTTGCTGCATTTTCTAGATGGTCCTCCTACCACGCAAGCCGACATGATCCTCAAGCACCTGTGGCCCCAGGCTATGGTGCAGCACAATCAGTCCGAGGCAAGTGCTATCGCAACGTCGATTTTTTCCGCGCACGGTCCAAGTAAGCCGCCTGCGCTGATTTTGTGCGGAACACCTTTCCAGCTCAAAGCATGGCGCGCCCTGTTAGAGATCCCCTTTGGCGAAACTCGGTCGTATGGGCAACTCGCCGAAGCAATGGGCAATCCAAGTGCAGCACGTGCGGCAGGAACGGCGATCGGTGCCAATCTCCTGGCATACCTCGTGCCCTGCCACCGAATCATCCGCGAGACAGGGCAAACTGGTCAGTATCGTTGGGGGGCCCAGCGTAAAGCCACGATTCTGAACTGGGAGGCCGCACAACTTGCGGCAGCTCAAACCAACCGTTAGCATCTCTTTATCTATCGATCTACTCTTAGGATTCAGTAATGAGCCAACTGTTTACACCCATCTCAATCGGTCCACTCAAACTAGCAAACCGCATTGTGATCGCCCCGATGTGCCAGTATTCCGCTGAAGACGGCCTAACGACCGACTGGCACACCATTCATCTCGGGCATATGGCGCTTTCGGGTGCAGGCCTGCTCATCATTGAAGCCACTGGTGTCGAACCAATCGGTCGCATCACAAACGGCTGTGTTGGCTTGTACTCGGACGAAACAGAGGCAGCGCTCAAGCGTACGATTGAGTCGGTTCGAAAATATTCAGATATGCCAATCATGATCCAGCTCGCGCATGCAGGTCGTAAGGGATCGAGCCAGCGCCCCTGGGAGGGCGGGCAGCTTCTCGCGCCGAAGGACGGAGGCTGGGTCCCGCAAGGTCCGTCTGCTATCCCCCAGTTGCCCACCGAGCCCGCCCCACAAGAAATCGACGCAGCGGGACTCAAGCGTATTCGTGAAGCATTCGTGCAAGCAACGAAGCGTTCGATTCGCATCGGTTTTGAGGGTATCGAATTACACAATGCGCACGGCTATTTGTTGCATCAATTTCTTTCGCCGATCGCAAACCAGCGCACAGACGCCTACGGCGGCTCCTTAGCGAACCGGATGCGTTTCCCTCTGGAAGTCTTTGAGGCCGTGCGCGCAGTGACGCCGGCAAATGTCAGCCTGGGTATACGCATCTCTGCCACTGACTGGGCTGAAGGCGGTTGGACACCTGAGGAAAGCGTGGAATACGGCAATGCACTTAAGGCTCTAGGCTGCGACTTTATCGACGTATCGAGTGGTGGCGTTGCGCACCAGCAAAAAATACCTCTGGGCCCAAAATACCAGGTTCCTTTGGCAACGCAGATCAAAAAAGGGACAGGCCTGCCCACGATGGCAGTCGGTTTAATTACCGAGGCCAAAGAAGCGGAAGAAATCATTGTCAACGGCGAGGCCGATATGGTGGCACTAGCCCGGGGCATGCTCTATGACGCCCGATGGCCTTGGCATGCTGCGGCAGAACTGGGTGCCTCGGTTAAGGCGCCCAAGCAATACTGGCGTTCGCAGCCTCGCGGCTTGACCACCCTCTTTGGGGATGCCAAAACAGGTGGCCGATAACGCTCGAGTAAAACCGCCTCTAGTCCCTAAAGTTATTGAACTGCAGGGGTAGAGGCACATCTGCTTTCTTTAAGAGCGCGATGGCATCCTGCAAGTCATCGCGCTTTTTACCAGTTACACGCAACTTATCGCCTGTGATTTGTGTTTCCACCTTAAGTTTGGCTTCCTTGATGGAAGCAATCAACTTCTTGGAAACAGCCTGCTCAATCCCCTGCTTGACTGTGATTTTTTGACGAGCCCCGCCCAAGTTCTCGAGCGGATCCGCAACATCCATACAACGCACATCAATACTGCGTGCGCTCAAGCGCCCACGCAAAATATCAATCATTTGCTTTAGTTGAAACGCACTGGGGGCAACTTGCGTGACCACATAGCCCTCCAACTCGAACTTTGCATCCGTTCCCTTGAAGTCAAAACGGTTGGCAAGCTCTCGGTTTGCTTGATCGACTGCATTGGTGAGTTCATGTTTATCAACTTCAGAGACGACGTCGAAAGAAGGCATAGCAGAATCCTGACAGTAAAGACAAGATTCATTTTAGAATAGAACGCATCACAATTATCAGGGTACTCACCAAATGGCAGACTGCAACGGAATCATCAGCCAAATGTTCATTTACCCTGTCAAATCCTGCGCGGGGATCGAGATCAACCAAGCGACTCTTGCCGAAACAGGCTTGGCGTTCGATCGTGAGTGGATGATTGTTGATCAGGATGGGATGTTTCTGACCCAACGCCAGATCCCACATATGGTGTGGATCACCCCAGAACTGACCAGTCACTCCCTAAAACTGAAAGCGCCGGACCAACCAACCCTGGAGATCGAGTTCAATCAACGGGGTGCGAGCCGCTCCGTAACCGTTTGGCGTGACACCCTTCTTGCTGATGACATGGGTGACGAGGCAGCTGCTTGGCTTGATCAATATCTGGCCGTTCCAGGAAAGCGCTTTCGACTGGTGCGCTTCGCAAAAGATGCCAAGCGTCTTTCGTCTAAGGACTGGACCAAAGAAATCGACGCGCCCAATATGTTTAGCGACGGCTTCGCCATCCTCGTTGCGACCCAACGCAGTTTGGACATATTGAATGAGCGACTACTCGAGCAGGGCCACGAAGCAGTCGATATGTTGCGCTTCCGCCCAAACATTGTGATTGAGGGGCTAGATGCGCATACGGAAGATGATCTAAGCCGTATTCAAATTCACTCACCTTCAGGCTTAATTGAGCTCGCGCTCGTGAAACCCTGCCCACGCTGCCCGATCCCGAATATCAACCCCTACACAGCCAACAGCTCGCCAGAAGTCGTAGACACTCTGGCGACATATCGCTCGCTTGCGCGGATGGATGGTGCAGTTTGTTTTGGAATGAATGCTATTGTGCTGTCTGGAGCGGGACATCCACTGCATGTTGGACAACGCTTTGACGCCGACTACGCAATTTAAAGGAATAACTGTATGGTCATGATGTTGCCGTTTTTAAGTGCGCTGGTCGCGATCTGGTTTACCTTGCGCGGCAATCGTCCTTACACAATCCGAACCTGGATCTTTACGTTTGTGATTTTCCTCGTATGGATGCAATACCACATGACTGACAAATTGAGTATTTCACTATGAACGCGCCCCTGATAGATATCGATGGTGGCAGTTCCTACTTCGGCAAAACGCTTTCCTATTGGCTTAATGCCGCTGCCTTGGCGGCTGTATGCGGCTCATTACTCGAAGCCTTGTTTTGGCAATTTTTCTATAACGAACTGCCTTGTCCACTCTGCCAATTGCAACGCATCGCACTCACGATGGCTGGCATCGGCATGATGCTGAACATTCGTTTTGGTCCCTCCGCCACACACTATGCCATTATTCTCGCGTCGGCCATCGCTGGGGCAACCGCGTCGTTGAGGCAAGTACTTCTGCACATCGCCCCTAATGATCCCGGATATGGCTCAGAGTTACTCGGTTTGCATTTCTATACCTGGGGATTTCTTTCTTTCTTGATCATGATGTTGTTTTGCACTGCCATGCTATGCATTGATCGAAACCGCTTGAATCAATCAAGAAAAGCACGTGCAGGGCTTGTATCAACAATACTCATTGGTCTGTTTTTTAGCCTTGCCGCGGTCAACACTCTCAGTGCTGTTGCAGTATGCGGCTTCGGATCATGCCCCGACAACCCAACGCAGTATCTCTGGCAAAAATAATGCATCACTTGCACCTACGGCTCATCACTTGGGTCGGATGCTTGTTTTTTTTATTTTTAACAGCTGCGCATTCAGCGCCGTTGAGTCAGCCACTCGCAACACTTGATCAGCCTGTGCCAGGCGGTGTTGCAGTGATTGAGATCACATCCAAATTAACCAAAGGGACGACACCGGACATACGCTTTCTAGACAAGCGTGTGTTGATGACGCGCGACAGTGCTGGCAGATCGTTTGCGATCGTAGGGATTCCTCTGAGCACTAAACCGGGTACACACAGCATCACTGTCGCAACAGGCACTACAAAAAATTCACTTAACTTTGAAGTTCGAGACAAGGTCTATCGCGAACAGCGCATCACGCTCAAGACAAATAAACACGTTCATTTGTCCGATGAGGACTTAGCGCGCTATAAACGCGAAGCAACGCTTCAAGACAACGCGTACCAACAGTTCAGTCCAGGGCATCCAAGCAACTTGATCCTTGATCGTCCAGTCGACGCACCGCTATCCAGCCCGTTTGGACTCAAACGCTACTTCAACGGCGAAGCGCGCGCACCGCACTCAGGCTTGGATTTTGCGGCACCTACTGGCACGCCTATTAAAGCGCCTGCCGCGGGTACCGTTATCTTGACGGGAGACTTTTTCTTCAACGGAAAGACAGTCTTCGTTGACCACGGACAGGGCATGATCAGTATGTTCTGCCATCTATCCGTCATCGACGTGACAGAAGGTCAAAGACTGGAACGCGGTCAAATTCTGGGGAAAGTAGGCGCGACCGGCCGGGTAACCGGTGCACACCTACACTGGAACGTAAGTCTGAATGACGCACGTGTCGATCCAGCTATTTTTATTGGGTTGTTTTCCCCATGAGATCCACCACCCTGCCTAACGACTAAGCTTCAGAGGGTGGCACATAAGCGCCATACTGATTTGCCTCGGGGGCCGTCTCTTGCGCGTACCAGTAAATCAATACCAAAATTCCAATGACAGTGATGAAGATCAGCTGCCACCAGCCAGTGCGCCCAATATCGTGCAGGCGTCGAGCGCCAGCAGCCCACAAAGGCAAAACAAACGCAAGGCTAATAATCAGTGAAATCATATTGCCTAAAGCGAGACCAGCAATCCAGTTGACGAGAAAGGTAAAAAGATAGAACCACCAAAATTCACTGCGTGTCGCACGCCCAGAAAAAGTGGCGTATTTTGACAGGCAAGTCGAAACGGCTGTACTAAATTTCATAGTCCCTCCGGTGGTAATAAGAAAAATTAGATTTTAGTGCGGATCCCGATACAATCAAGTAATAATGAAATTACAGGCGCTAACCGCATGAGCATCCACTTTATCCGTCATGGAGAAACTCTACTGAATGCCGCCCGCGTCATTCAGCCTGCCGATACACCACTTGGACCTCGTGGGCTCGCACAAGCTGAATTGGTAGCGCAACGTATTCACGCGCTTAAACCTGCTGCAATTCTGAGTAGCGATATGCCGCGCGCTTGGCAAACGGCACAAGCCATCTCAAAAGCGACCGGTCTCATCCCGCAAACCACAGCCCTGCTCTGGGAACGTAATTTTGGAGACTTCCGTGGCAAGCCCCAAAACGCTTTTGACTTCGATCCTATCAGTATGGAAGGTGCACCACCCAACGGCGAGTCTCTGGCAACATTCCATGCCAGGGTCGAGCAAGCCTTAGAACACGCACTCGCATTACATGCCACGCTCAATGGCCCACTGATCGTTGTCAGTCATGGGTTGGTGATTCACTCTTTACTCGAACGCTGTGTTGATCTCAATGGGCACAGCCTACCTGAGCGCATCAGCAATACGGCTGTCAGCACCATCGATCCAACCAAGCCGCATCGCGCGATGCTGGTTAACTGTACGCTGCACCTGTCTGGGTCCGCGCTCGCAGATGATGCAAAAAGTCTCTCTGGAGGCTAAATCGCCTACGCGTTACTTGGCACCAAATAGACGCTTGATCCGCGACCAAAGAATCGAGGCAAATACGGCGAATGGATTTATAGCAGTCGATGCGGTTACGCGCTGCCCATTGGGATCTTGAATGACTCCCGCTACATTTCGGCCAAAATCAGCAATCATCCTGCGCACGAATTCTTGCACCAGACCGGATCGTGAAAACTGAGCAAGCGGTCCTTGCAACACATAGGTCAACTCGACAAAAACTTTTGTGCTCGCTTTATCGACTCTTTCTACGCGGTAGAGTACGTCTCCGGTTGCGCGCGATTGGCTCAAGGCATCTTGCCCGCTTCCGCGTAAAACAGCGGTTCTATTCTGCGCATCGAGCTCAAGCTTCGCTCGGCCTTTAAATGACGCTGACATCGGGCCAAATTTCACTGCAACAGATCCAGTCACCTCGGCGCCAGACATCTCATCAACTTGTGCACCCGGTAGACAAGCCGCCACACGACGCAAATCCGTCATGAATGTCCATACCTCATCGGCCGAGCAAGGAACCTCGAAGAAACCATCAACTTTTGTGCCAGTCGTTTTGCTATCCGTCGCGGCTGGAGCCGCATCCGTCATAACTTGTTGCGACTCGGTTGCACGGCTACTCTCTTGTGCGCTAAATCCCTCGAAACGCTCGTGTTGTGTTGTAGCACTGCCCACAGACGCATGAAGCGCATGCTTGCCACTACGCAAAAGATTAATCTCCGAATCAGGGTTCTGCGACAGATCGCGCAAGACACTCATGATGGCAGCGACAATTCCCATGTAGCCGGTACAGCGACAGATATTACCCGCAAGCTCTATCCGCACACGCTCTTCGTCTGCATCAGGTAAGCGCAGCACAATATCGCGCGCGCTCGCTAGCATCCCTGGAGTACAGTATCCACATTGAAGTGCATGATGAACCGTGAACGCATCACGCAACCGTCTCATGACCGGATCCTGGCCATAACCCTCGATGGTCGTGACCGACTGGCCATCGCAGGCAACCGCATAGGTAATACAAGAGCGAACCGGAGCGCCATCCACTAAGACTGTACATGCGCCACACACCCCGTGCTCACAGCCAAGGTGCGTCCCAGTCAATTGCAACTGGTCACGCAGAAAATCCCCTAAATGCGTACGCGGCGCTACCTGCTGCGAGGAGCTGTGACCATTGACTTGTATTTGAATCGTCTTCATGTTCATCGCTGTACTCCGAACGCCTGGTGCACGCACCGCAACACCACTTGCACAAACATTTGCCGCGCAATGTCGTCCTGCTGCGGTAGTGTCTGTTGCAAGGATGCCTCCACGGCTGCTTCGTCAAAGCCTTCAAGGCCCTGAGCTGCGACCTTTACGGCCAGCGCACCCAACGCGCATGGAGCACCATCAAGTGCACCCACGACAATGCGAGCAATTTTTGACTCGGGATCAATATAGGTGGCGCAACTTGCATGTGCAAATTCACCCGTCTTTCTGCAAAACTTTTGATAACCCCAACGCGCTCGCGATGAAACGTCTGGAAAATGTACCGCCGCAATAATTTCGTCTGCGGCCAGGAGCGTGGTGTATGCAGCAATCATAAAGTCCGACATCGACACCAGTCTGGTGCCCGAGGCGGATTGAACCTCAATCCGAGCATCCAACGCAGCACACGCCAACACCCAGTCTGCCGCAGGGTCTGCATGCGCGAGGCTGCCGCCCAAGGTACCCCGATTACGTACCGAGCGATAGGCAATACGGGAAGCAACCATTTGAACGGGGTGTCCTCGCAGCAAATCGAAAACGCCATCTTCAATTTGTGCATGCGTGACCGAGGCGCCCACCCGCAAGGCATTCTGATGTTTTGTTACGGTCTGCATCTCTGCAAGCTTAGACAGATCGACCACAGTTTGAGGACGTGTCAGACGCAAATTGAGCATTGGGCCGAGAGACTGACTGCCAGCGATGGGTTTGGCTCGATCACCCACTGCTTTCAATGCACCAAGGGCTTGATCAATACTGGCAGGAGAAACATAATCAAATTGCGCTGCCTTCATACGCCACCTCTGGCAGTTTTCTGCTTGGCGTGTTTAATCGCCTCAAGTAAGCGTCGCGGCGTCAACGGTGTCTGATTCACCTCAATATGACCACCGAGCTTACGCAAAGCATCGTTGACAGCTCCAAAAATTGCAGCAGGCGGGGCGATTGCTCCCCCCTCTCCCATTCCCTTGGCACCAAATTCCGTATGGGGTGATGGAGTCTCTAAATGATCAATACGAATGTTCGGCACCTCAGTTGCGCCGGGCATCGTATAGTCGGCAAGCGTAGAGGCTAGCGGTTGGGCAAAGGAGTCATAGGGCATCTCTTCATACAGTGCAGTCCCGATTCCTTGAGCAACCCCTCCAATCGTTTGACCCTCAACAACCATTGGATTGACCACCACACCACAATCTTCTACTACGACGTAATCCAGAATCTCGACACTACCCATTTTGGGATCTATCGCAACAACAGCTGCGTGCGTAGCATACGAAAAGGCACCTGTGTCGACTTTGGGTTTGTAGCCAACCGTTGCCTCTAACCCAGCCGGATCAACATCAGCTGGCAACCTTTGCGGATTGAGATACCAGGCGTTTGCAACCTGATCGATTGTGACGTGCGCTTGCCCAGACTTGACACAACCATCTTCGAAACGCACAGAGGCGATATCCGCCTGAAGTAAATGTGCGCCAATCTTTAAAATTTGCGGTATCAGCTTTTTACATGCTTGTGAAACGGCTCCACCTGACATCACCAGTGAGCGCGACGCGTAAGTGCCACTTGAATAAGGCGTTTGGGCTGTGTCTCCGTGTATCACGCGAGTGCGTGATACATCGACACCCAATACTTCATTTGCGATCTGCGCCAACGTGGTCTCCATCCCCTGACCATGAGAATGTACGCCCACGCGGATATCGAGACCACCATCAGGTGTCATGCGAACCATTGCTTGATCAAAGCCCGGAACAATTGGCATACCCCATGCGGCGAAAACCGATGTTCCATGCGCAGACTGCTCGGTGTAGGTTGCAATTCCAAACCCGATCAGACGCCCATCAGACTCCCCAACATTTTGACGTGCTCTGACCGCCTTTAAATCAATCATTTCTAGAGCACGCCGCACACTAGCGGGGTAATCGCCGCTATCAAAATACTTATTCGCCACGTTAAGGTAAGGCATCTGCTCGGGCTGCACAAGATTCTCGATACGAATCTCCCAGGGCTCGCGCCCCACTTCCTGAGCAATCGCATTGAGGGTGAGTTCCATCGCAAAACAAACACCCGTCCGCGCGACTCCCCGATAAGGAACAAAGCCAGGTTTATTCGTCGCAACACACCGAGTCACACAGCGATAGCCATCAAACGCATACGGACCGGGCAAGTTACCGACCGCCTGGCCAGGCTCAATGCCGATCGTGAAAGGCCAAACTGAATAGGCACCACCATCGATCGTAATCTTTGCATCTAACGCCAACAAACGACCACGCTTATCCGCGTAGGCCGTCATTTCATAATAGTGCTCGCGGGTGTTGGCCCCAGCGGTTAAATGCTCACGGCGATCTTCGATATAGCGAAACGGCTTGCGATACGTTTTCGCCAACCAAGCGACACAAAGTTCTTCTGGCTGCAAAATACATTTGTACCCGAAGGCGCCTCCAACGTCTGGCGATATGACACGCAACTGCCCTTGATCCAGCTGAAGGTATTGCGCAAGTGCGGTGCGAATTAAGTGCGGCACCTGGGTTGCGCTCACCACAACCAATTGATTTGCAGGATGATCCCAGTACGCCAAGACGGCCTTCCCCTCTAGGGGTACCTGACACTGCCGAGCCAAGCTCATCTTGCGATGTACCACGACATCTGCTTTGGCACTTAACTCATCAAAGCGCTTGTCTGCAGAGAGCGTGACAAACACATTATCTTTCCAACCCTCGTGCATTAAGTCTGAACTTGCTTGCGCCGAAGTGTGAATATCGGAATAAACCGGAAGCTCTTCATATTCAACTTCAACAGTTTCGAGCAAGTCCTCTGCCTCTGCACGCGTAGTTGCATAGGCCATCAGAACGGCCTCGCCGACGAAACGAACCTTGCCACTCGCGAGAGGAGATTGCACCGAAGACTGATATGTAGGGAGTGACGAATCAGCTGCGATATCGAGCGCACCGACTAAATCGCGGCGTTCAAATACTTGCCCCACCAGCTTAGAAGGTATACGTACACTCGTAATACGTGCATGGGCCAGAGGGCTTCTCGTGAACGCGACTTCACTCAACCCCGGCATCGTCATATCTGCGACAAAATTTCCCTTGCCGTGAAGATGTCGGACATCTTCTTTGCGCTGCACTCTCGCCCCGATACCCTGGGGCTTGATCTGCTTCACATCACCTGGATGACCCATGCACTTTTCTCACATCAAACGAGTGAATTAACGACGTCCAACAGCGGCGTACGTGTAATTATCCAAAGAAGCTTCAGACAAACGGAACCAGCTGGCTTCACTCTGTTGGAACGCCTGCCATTGAGGGAAAATTTTCGCAAAGTCAGGATTCTTTGCTGAAAGCTCTGTCCACAATTCTTGCGATGCCTTATAGGTTGCATCCATCACATCGCGAGGGAACAAGCCAACTTTTGCACCACCACCAATCAGCTTACGTAAAGCGTCAGGGTTCTTGGCGTCATAGTTAGCAAGCATCTTAAGAGTCTGCTCATTACAGGCGACTTCGAATGCAGCTTGATACGAAGGCGGCAAGGCAGCTAAGGCCTTGTCATTGACCATTGTCGTAATCGAAGCGCTTCCCTCGAACCAACCAGGTGCATAGTAGAAAGGTGCGACCTTATTCAGCCCCAACTTCAAGTCGTCGTAAGGACCAATCCACTCCGCTGCGTCAATCGTACCCTTCTCGAGCGCTGAGTAAATATCACTTGCTGGAATTTGCTGGGGGACTGAGCCAAGCTTCGACAGCACCATACCTCCGATACCGCCGATTCGAATCTTCAAACCTTTGAGGTCCTCAACAGACTTAATTTCCTTGCGATACCAACCACCCATTTGCACGCCAACGTTCCCGCTCGTGAAATTGACGATGTTAAATTTTTTGTAAACCTCACGCACCAGCTCAAGACCACCGCCGTACATCAGCCAAGCATTGTGCTGGCGAGCATTCAAGCCGTAGCTCAACCCAGTATCAAACGCGAGCGCGTTGTTCTTACCCAAGAAATAAGTGCTCAGCGTGTGATTGCACTCAACCGTTCCGTTACTCACGGCATCCATCGTTTGTGCAGGAGGAAGAATCTCGCCGCCAGCAAACACACGGATTTCAAATTTTCCGTCAGTGATCTGGCCAACCCGCTTAGCGAGCTCTTCAGCCGAACCAAAAATGGTATCAAGGCCTTTTGGCCAACTTGTAGCCATCCGCCATTTGACAGTGGGTGTACCTTGCGCAAACGCGGGAGCGCCTAGCGTGGCAAGACCGGCACCAGCAGCGGTAGCGGTTTTAGTGAGAAAGCGACGACGTTGCATACGAATCTCCTGACGATAAAAGGTAAGTTAAGTGAGCATACTGATAGGTCCAACAAAGATCAACAACTCTAACTTTGTGGAAGTTAAGACTTCACGCCGTAACCTCCGCCTCCGGGCAAGGCGAGCTCAAGGGTATCCCCTTCAACCATATCGACTACACCCTTAGGATTCTGCACTGGCTGTCCATTCAGAAGCACATGCCCCGTGTGACCAGCCGAACCACCCTCGATTCCCTTCGCAGGGATTCGTGTACGTTCCGTTAATAAAGACACTCTGAGCCTGCCAGGCCAACGAGACTGAAAGGAAACCTTTTGTCCCATCCCACCGGTATGCGCACCTTCTCCACCAGAGCCGTCAATCAAACTCTTACTGCGAAAGAGTACGGGGGAGAGCATCTCGGCAACCTCGACCGGCGTATTGGAAATATTCGCCGGAAAACCTGCCGCCGGCGGACCATCCCGGTCACGCATCGCCCCCATCCCTCCGTTAAAAAACAAGATGCTAGAAAAAGACGTACCGCGCACGGTATCAACACCCCGCATTAAGACAGACCACAACGGTGTGCCGCTGTCCGCTTGAACCTTGTCGGGCATCACTGACGAGAGCGCATCAAACACTGCCGCTTGTAATTGATGACCAATCAAATGTCGCGCACCCACCGCGGCAGGCGGTTTCGCGTTCACGATCGTACCCTCGGGTGCGATTACTTTGAACAACCTTGTAAATCCATCGTTATTGGGTATGCCAGGCGACAACAAACATTTAAATGGGTAAATCGTATAGGCATAGGTATGGTTAAAGGTCTCGTTGATACCAAACCGTACCTGCCCAGTGCTGCCGCTGTAATCAACCGTGATGCCATCCGCAGTCACCGTCAATGTTGCTTCAATGCGCACCGTTTCATCCCAGCCATCGGATTCAACTGAGCCCCGATACACACCCGGTGGAATTTTGCGTAACTCGCGTAATGCCGCATCTTCTGATGCTTTAAAAATTGCGCCTGCAATTTCTCGGATGTCAGCAATACCGTACTCTTCAAGCAGCTCAATTAAGCGGCGTTCGGCAACACGCAAGGCGCCCACCTGTGCTTCGATATCACCGCGCACTTGCTGAGGCAGTCGAACATTCGCCTCAAGCATTTGCATGACCCAGGGATTGAACTTTCCCTCTTCAGCAAGCTTAACGACAGGAAACCGAATGCCCTCCTCATAGACCTCACCTGCATCTGCTGACCACTGTCGCCCGCCGATATCAGAAAGGTGTGCAACAGCCATCGCATACGCAACCAAACGACCTTTAAAAAAGATGGGCGCAACCATCGTCGCATCGGGAAGGTGGCCCGTACCAATCCAAGGATCGTTGGTGAACAGAATATCCCCAGGCTTTAACTGATCCTGTGGCATGATCTTCAAGATACCCTTGAGTGATAAAGGAGCCGTCCCAATAAAGCCAGGAATACTCAGCGAGGATTGCGCAACGAGCCGCGCTTCGGTGTCGAGCAATACGCACGCAAAGTCGTTGGATTCTCTTACCACTGTAGAAAAAGAGGTTCGCTTAAGCGTTGCACCGGCCTCGTCCGTAATAGCAATAAGACGATTCCAATAAATTTCTAAATCGATGGGACTCATAGCGGTCTGATTTATCTTTGTCATGCGGAATGCCCTTGTTTCGCGCCCAGCGTAATCCGCAAGTTCGCGTGCTCATCTAATCTGAAACGATCGCCAGGACCAATAACCACTGTGGAGCCCGGTTGTTCGATCAAGGCAGGCCCAGCGTAATTCTCTCCATAGCGCAAGGCATTCACAGCCATCACCGGCGTATCAACATATACGCCTTGGTCCGGGAAAAATGCTGCGCGCATCCGAGGTTTGGCCGAGGCGTCACTCACCCCACCAAGCGAGCCGTCACCCACAACAGTCTCCGGCGCCGGTGCAGAGCCCTCAACCCGCCAGTTCACCGCTTCAACACGCTGGGCCGTCAGTTGACCGCCAAATCGTTGCGCATACGCCTTGGCAAAGGCTGCTTCAATATCGGATTGTTTTGCTGCAGTAAGTGCTGCTGGTAACTCAGTTTCGACTTCGAAACCCTGACCCACATAGCGCATATCTGCACTGCGCCGAAAATGGATATCCTTAGCCGCCACACCTGCGGTCGCGAGCTCTTGGCGCAGAGTCTCTTCCATGCCCTGAAGCAGCGCTTCGGTCGCCGCCCAGTCCATATCGGCCAACCGTACAAACTTTGTACGAACAAGATCCATTTTCATGGGCGCAACCAGCAATCCAAACGCAGAGAACACACCAGCGTTAGCCGGCACTAAAACTTCTTGGCAACCACTGCGACGGGCAACTTCGCGTGCGTGAATTGGGCCTGCACCGCCAAAGGCTAACAGGGTGTAGCGGCGGATATCGCGACCGTTTTCAACCGCGTGAATTTTTGCGGCAACCGCCATATGCTCACAAACGATGCGATGGATACCATTCGCAGCCTCGATCACAGAAATTCCCAATGGATCTGCCACATGCTTTTTGATTGCCTGCTCAGCAAGCTCTAGGCGTAAGCGAACAGCGCCGCTTAATGTTCCCTGTGGGTCTAGGTAGCCCAATACCAAGGCAGCATCGGTCACTGTGGGCCGCTCACCCCCTAGTCCGTAGCAAGCAGGACCAGGACTCGATCCTGCGCTATGAGGACCGACCTTCAATAGTCCGGTCGTATCCACATGCGCAATACTGCCGCCACCCGCACCGATTTCAATCAAATCGACTGTCGGCAACCGAACAGGCAGACCACTGCCCTTTTTAAAACGCTCTTGCCGTGCTGCCTCAAACTCTGTCGTAATAGACGGACGACCATTCGAAATTAGGCAGGCTTTCGCTGTCGTTCCTCCCATATCAAACGCCATGACATCTGCCGTCTTGGCGAGCCGTGCTGCGTAGGCAGCACCGAGTGCGCCTGCAGCAGGTCCAGACTCCAACATACGGATGGGCATACGTTCGCCCAATTGTCGAGAAATGACACCCCCGTTAGACTGCATGATATGCAAGGTCGCGCTCAGGCCCGTTTGACGCAGACCATCTTCAATTGCGCTCAGATAGTGTCCCACCATCGGCATCACACACGCATTCAATACGGTCGCAACCGAACGCTCGTATTCGCGCATTTCGCCCAACACTTCGCTCGAAAGCGATACACATAAGTCAGGCGCAACGCGCTGTATGACCTCTTTGATCCGTTGCTCATGCGAAGGATTGCTGTAGCTGTGCAGCAAACATACTGCGATCGCACGTACTCCTGCCTCTTTCAGCTGACGTACGACGCGTTCAACGTCTGCATCGTCCAACGGCTGCACAACGGCGCCCGAAGCATCGACACGCTCTTGCACCTCCATGCGCAAGTTTCGAGGAATAATTGCGTCAGGACCTGGCGCAGTTAAGTCGTAGAGGTCGTACCGCAGTTCACGTGCGATTTCCAACACATCACGAAAACCAGCAGTCGTAATCAACCCAGTGACCGCACCTTTACGTTCGATCACAAGGTTTGTCACGGCTGTTGTGGCACCCACCACCACATCGGTCACCTGCGACAGAGTCAGACCGTGCTCTTTGAGCATCACCAACAGTCCGGTACGGATAGGCAGCACAACGTCATCAACGCCCGTCAATACTTTCGCTGTCAAGACACTACCATCGGAACCGAGAAGAACTAGGTCAGTAAAGGTACCCCCGATATCAAAAGCGAAGCGGTACTGCAAGGGAGTTTTTCCAGCTGCCATCAATTACCCCTTCACCTTGGATAACTTGATACCTCGCTCAAACCCCTTCTCGAACTTCTTATTCTCAAACACGTCTGGCTTGATTTGGAAGAACTCTTTGAGGGCGCGCTGCTCCTCGGTTGTGGTGTGCATGGTCGTCGCATCAAACGGACAGGTTTGGGTACACATTTCGCAACCAATGCAATTTGCATGAATCGACTCTACGCTGCCGTCGCCTTGTGCTAGCGCATCATAGAAACATGTCTGGATACAAATCGTACAGCTCGGATTCTTACAGGCCTCACTCGCGATCTCGCTGTGCATGCGTGGCTTACGGAACTGCTCACCATAATCTTTTACCGCCTGGCGTGAAGCAATGCCTGTCATGGAGGCGATATCAGGATAGCCGTGGGTATCCATAAACGTATCGAGCCCGTTAATCATATTGGGCAAATACTTGATACCTTTTAGCATCAGTACGGAACCGACCTGCACTAAAGGTGCACCGGTCATGATGAACTCGACGATGTCGCGGTGATCGTAAATTCCATTTGACCCTGTGATGGGCATACCAAGTTCGGTATAGATGCGATTAACCCAACGCAACGAAAGCGCCTTCGCCCACACGCCACCGATCCCTGCGGGACCGCCAAGACGCGGTAAGCCGGTTTCGATATCAACGGAGAAACCTGTGTAGCGGTTGGTTGCCGTAACGGCAGATGCGCCAGCTCCTTTAACTGCGCGCGCAACATCCAACACCCTTGACTGGTCGGGTGTGAGCTTAATCACAACCGGGATTTTGACAGCCTCACACACGCGTGCAGTAACCTCGGCCGCAACGTCGGGTTCTTGTCCAATCATTGAGCCACCATGTACACCAGGCATCATGGCTGGATGAGGACAGCCAAAGTTCAACTCAACCATGGGAAGACCGCAGTCTTCAATTGTGCGGCAAATATCGATCCAGCTCTGCATCGTCTTACCGCCTGCACTACCGATGAGATGCGACCCTTGATCTTGTGCGTATTTATTCAGCTCTTTAAGATGCGGAATCCATTCACGCAGAGGCGTACTCGAATAGCCGGAACGACTGTAAAAAACAAAGTTTTTGTTGACCTTGCCTTTAATAGGCTCGTTCTTTTCATTCAAGATCGCATACTTTGAGTTCTGGGTCAGTCGCGCCATATCCTCAATGTCGGTCAGGGTCTTGATGATCATGCCCCCCGCTCCCGCATCGACACACTCACGAATAACCTCTGGGCTATTCGTGGTCTCAATCGAGGCAATGACGACTGGGTTCTTGAATTTGATTCCACAAAAATCTAACGACAGATCAGCCATGCTTTTTCTCCAAATCGAATAACTTCAAATCACACAGAATTTTGTTTGCGCTTACGGCGTGCGTCTAGCGCGTTCCCACCGGGACGTAGAGCAGTACGACCACTTTCATTATTTGCTTCAACCAATCTCGCTAACAAGTCGAGAAAAATACGCCGCTCTGCGGGTGCGAGCGGCTCTAACAACTGTTGCTGCGATAACTGCATATCACGTTGATAGCGCTGTACGAATTTTTTTCCCGCAGTCGTCGTCAGACAAAGCTTGCGGCGGCGATTCAGGGGGTCAACCACCCTTGATACCAGGCCGCGATCTTCGAGTCGCTTTAAAATTTCCGCGACATTGGCAGGGTCGAGACCCATCTCTTCACCAATCGTCGCCTGATCAATACCGGGCCGCATCATCAAGACACTTAACAATCCGAACTGGATAGGCGTAACTTGACCGTCCGCGACTTGCTCGATGAACATTGCAACGTGAATTTGATGCAGACGCCGGATCAGGTATCCGGGACGGTCCCAGATCGTGTGTGGAGGACTGCTCGCTTGCTTTCCAGAGTCGGCAGTGGGTACGACGACTAAGGCCGCCCTACCCTTACCTTCGCCAATTTCCGAGCTCTTTGTCACGCGGCGCCCCACTCAATCGTTTGTATACGAACAGTTCGTATACTGATGATTGATTGTCAATCCAGCCCGATAGGCATGTCAAGACAAATATTGCCGGAATACTACGGACGAACCCCCGGGGTTTCCATTAGCATGCCTCGAGCCCGCCACATAAGAAACAGCTCGAGCTCAACAAGCTCTTTTGAACCAAGCGCGAACGGCTCGGCCCTGACGCCGGTCATGCAGTTACGCAAGCGCCGCTGTAAAGATCCAACTGACTGCCACTCCAAACGGTAGAGAGGGTATGCCGTAGGATGTCCCTGAGGGATAGGGTTTCCCCCGAGCTTTTGCCCAGAACGTTCTGCATGACATTGAGCGCAAGAAAGATTTAGCTGCCCTAGTCGCTCATAAAAAAGTGTCCTGCCCGCCTCGAGCGCAACCGCATTGGCAGCAGTCTTCTCAACAGTGATTGGCAGACCCTTTGATTGCTGCCCAATGTAGGACGTCAACGCCAGCAAGGGTTTACTTTCGTGCGCGTAAGGCTCCCCCTCTTGACGCGTCTGACGACACACATTGACCTGGTCCGACAGGTTTAATAGTTTGGGGCCTACAAACTTAGGGAAGCTAGCCGCTACCCCCTTCATCGAGTTAGCGTCATCGCCGTGACACTTGGCACAAGCAACCTGACGCTTACCAGAGGGTGTCTGCCAAAGAGACTCGCCATCCAGCACCCAAAACGTCGCCGGATTTTGTGACGGATCATCTTGCATGGCTCGGTTTTCGGGGGACATCAGCGCATAGCTTGACTGACGCGCCGACCCCGTTGGGTCTGCGTTGACTGACGCAGCAATCATTAACGTCAGCCAGAGACCACGAGCAAGGTCGCGCATCAGCACCAAGAACTCACGACACTGTTAACTGACTGGTGACGCTCGATGCGTAGCCGTTATCACCAACCCACTTAAATTCTAGCGATCCCGTTTCAGTGGCAACAGTGAAGAAGTTGATGACAGGATTAGCGCCAACGCTGGGATGCAACTCGGCACGCAACACTTCCTGCCCGTTGTAGGTACAGACAAACTCACGAATAATGTCGCGAGGGATGCGCTCACCCTGCTGCGTGTGTCGAAAGCCAGATTCCATGTCGTGCTGAACAATCACTCGAATTGCGATCACCTCGCCCTTGGTAGCGACTTTTGGCATCGTGACCAGCGTACGTGATGTCTTACTCATACGACCTCCGTACAGGCGGCTAAGGTAACCAAGGTTTCAGCATACCCACGCCAAAACGATCCATCGCTCATCTGCGCGATGGCCCAGACACGCTGAGAGTTCGCCAAACGAATACGGGTACCGATTTCTGCTCGTCCGGCACGCGGCCCAAGAAAGAAACTCACGATATTTGGCAACGGATTGCCTTCGGCAATTAAGTGCACTGCTTTGACATGATCAGCCTGCGTCATCGGGCTATCGACGGAGACCTTGATCGTCACGAGATTGCCATTCTCAACCAGGGGTGGAAGCTCAAGCGTAACCTTGCCTGCGCGCGGCGTGGCAGAGCCCATGATCGCCTTCATAGCAGCCAGCGCTTCATCCTCCGTCGCATGCGAAGCAAAAAGAGGCGACAGCCCCACTGCACCCATCGCCATTACAAAGGTTCTTCGATTAGTTGTCACGGTTTCAAACTCACTAAAAACGCTACGACATCCTCAATCTCTTGACCGGTCAATATTGTTTTGCCGGCATAGCCTGAGGCAACGCGATTTAATCCTGCATGGTTGTAATACGTCGGCATGATCGTCTCGGGATTAAAGACACTGGCATTAACGATGCGAGCTCTCAACTGACTTGCTGTCAGTCTCTGCGCACTCACCCCAAGATCAGGGGCCATATTCCCTTGAAATCGCTCTTCTGGAAACGGCCCGCTGTGGCAAAGAATACACAGGCCACTTTGCCGGCTTAGAACAATGACTCTACCTCGACTGGGATCCCCCGGCTGACTGGCCAAAGGTTCAGTCATTTCTAAAGCTGTACTACCTTGCGCAACACTCGTGGTGGCTGTTGCAAGCGACAAAATCGTCGCAAGCAACGCCCCACCAACGAGCCTTAGGGTCATACCAAGACGAAGCCACTCTTCTTGAGCGGCACATCACGCAAACGCTTTCCTGTTGCACGATAAATCGCGTTCAGAACTGCAGGTGCTGCGACGCAAATCGTCGGTTCACCGATACCGCCCCAGTCCTTACCACCACCTTGAATGATGATGGTCTCGACTTTAGGCATTTGTGCCAAGCGAATCGATCCAAACGTGTCAAAGTTCTTTTGCTCGACGCGACCATCTTTAATGGTGCACTCTTCTTCGAACAAAGCGGACAAGCCATACACAAACGAACCTGATACTTGGCGCTCGATCTGCGCTGGGTTGACGGCGTAACCGCAATCTGTCGCAGCAACGATGCGATGGATCTTCACTTTGTTGCCGTCTGTCACAGACAGTTCTGCGGCTGCAGCAACATAGCTACCAAAGGCGGTCATTTGAGCGACACCACGGAACACGCCTTTCGGAGCAGGTTTAGTCCAGCCAATGCCATCGGCCACTGCATTGAGCACTGCCAAGTTGCGCGGGAACTTACCCATGAACTTGCGACGGAACTCAACCGCATCCACACCCGCTGACTCTGCCAACTCATCCATGAAGCATTCGATGAAGATTGCGTTCTGGTTGACGTTCACACCACGCCAGAAGCCTGGGGGCACGTGCGTGTTACGCATAGCGTGATCCATCAACTGGTTAGGGAACTCGTAGCCGAAGCCATGCTCACCACCATCAAACACACCCTGAAACACGAGAGGGTCGCGGCCTTTTTGCTGCGCCACAACTGCGGGACGTACAGCAGCCAAAATCGACTGACCCGACAAGCGCATGTGCACACCTGTCAAATTCTTGTTGGCATCGAAGGAACCGGTGAGCTTACACATCATGACGGGGTGATAACGACCCTGTGTCATATCTTCTTCACGCGTCCAGATCAGCTTGATCGGTGTACCAGGCATTTGCTTGGCGATATTGACCGCCTGCGTGGTGTAGTCCTGGAAGGCACCGCGGCGACCGAAGCCACCACCCAAATTGATCTTGTAGACCTCGCACTTGTCGCCAGGCAAACCGGACGCAGCAATCACTGCTGCCAACGATGCTTCACCGTCCTGTGTCGGTACCCAAGCTTCACAACGCTCTGGGGTCCATTTCGCTGTTGCGTTCATTGGCTCCATAGGCGCGTGGTTCAAGAACGGATAGAAGTAAGTTGACTCAACTTTTTTCGCGGCACCTGCGATGGCCGCCTTCGTGTCACCGCGCGTATTGCCAACAAACGCCTGCTCAGCTGTCAATCCTTCTTTGAGCATTTCCGCGATCGAGGCACTGCTCACCTTCGCGTTAGGGCCTTCATCCCAAACGATTGGCAGAGCATCCAGAGCAGTCTTGGCAATCCAAAATGTATCCGCAACAACGGCCACAGCAGTGTCACCAACCTGCACCACTTTTTTCACGCCCTTCATTCCAGAAATTTTGGCGGCGTCAAAACTCTTTACCTTGCCACCAAACACTGGGGACTCTTTGATCGTTGCAACGAGCATGCCTGGCATTGTCAAATCCATGCCGTACACCTGCTTGCCAGTCACTTTGTCTTGGAACGTGTCGATACGCTGTACCGACTTACCAATGATCTTCCAAGCCTTGGGATCCTTGAGTGTGATCTCAGTCGGCACAGGCAGCTTCGATGCGGCCAATGCAACTTTACCAAACGTCGTTTTACGGCCGCTCGGTGTGTGTGTGATAACGCTTTCGGCTGCAACGCATTCAGCAGCGGGCACTTTCCACTCATCCGCAGCAGCTTGCACCAACATCATGCGCGCAGCAGCACCGCCTTTACGAACGTATTGTTCTGAAGTACGAATACCGCGGCTACCACCAGTAGAAAAATCACCCCATGGACGCTTGCGCGCCAAGCTTTGGCCCGGTGTGGGATATTCAGTCGTGACCTTCTTCCAATCGCACTCAAGCTCTTCAGCAACCATTTGTGCCAGGCCAGTGATGGTGCCCTGACCCATTTCTGATCGCACAACACGCACGACAACGGTGTCGTCGGGCTTCACAACTACCCACACACCAATCTCAGGTGTCGCGGCGACTGATTGTGCGGAACTAATAAACGGAAACTGCAAACCAATTGCAAGACCTGTGCTGACTGCAGTTGAGCCAACAATAAACTGTCTGCGGGAAGGATTCGGGACGCGTGCATTCATGTGAAGACCCCTTAGGCTTTAGCAACAGAGTGGATCGCAGCGCGGACTTCTTGGAAGCTTCCGCAACGGCAAATGTTTGTCATCGCGGCATCGATGTCCGCGTCAGTTGGTTTTGGCTTCTTAGCCAACAAATCAGTCGCAGCCATCAACATGCCTGACTGACAAAAACCGCACTGTGGCACTTGATGATCGATCCAGGCCTGCTGCAATTTTGTGAGTTTGCCATCGGCAGCGAGACCCTCGACGGTCTGTACATTTTTACCAGCAGCAGCACTGACAGGGATCACACACGAACGGATAGCCTGCCCTTCAAGCATCACGGTACAGGAACCGCACTGCGCGATTCCGCAGCCGTACTTCGTACCGGTCAAACCAACTTGTTCACGAATCACCCAAAGCAGGGGCGTGGTGGGGTCGACATCGACGCTGTGATCTTTACCATTAACTTTTAGCTGTATCGCCATTTGGGTGCTCCCGCGGATGGAAAGTAGGAATAAACTGAGCCGATATTAACTGAGGGAAACACTGCCGTCACCAGATCCCTACTCGGCTTGGGGTTAGGCATGCCGGTCAGTATCTTCAACGCAAGCCACAGTATTTTTAAGTCAGGGTTTACCCTTGAATCAAACAAACATATCGACTGCCATGCAAAATAAATATGTAAGACTCGCCAGCCGTCCAACGGGCTGGGTCAGCGCCGACAACTTCGAGCTTGTCGACGCACCCATGCCCCTTCCTGCCGAGGGCGAGGTTCTGATTCAGAACGAATGGTTGTCTTTGGATCCCTACATGCGCAGCCGTATCTCCGACGCAAAGTCTTATGCCAAAGGGGTCAGTCCCGGGGACGTCATGGTGGGTGGTGCAGTCGGTACTGTCATCGAGTCCCGTTCAAACGCTTTTGCTGTGGGCGACACCGTGTTAGCCGCCAGCGGCTGGCGACTTTACGCAACCATGCCAGCGCAGGCCGTCACAAAAATTGACGCATCACGCGTTCGCGCTTCTGCCTACCTAGGCGTGCTGGGTATGCCAGGCATCACGGCTTGGACCGGACTTATCGACATCTGTCAGCCCAAGCCAGGTGAAACAGTCGTTGTCGATGCCGCATCGGGCGCAGTAGGTAGTGTTGTCGGGCAACTTGCAAAACAAGCTGGTTGTCGCGTCGTGGGTGTGGCTGGGGGTCGAGCAAAATGTGATTACGTTGTGAATGAGCTAGGCTTTGACGCCTGTGCGGACCACCGCGCCACAGACTTTCACGCACAGCTCGATACGCTGCTCCCGCAGGGTATTGACTGTCTCTTTGAAAATGTAGGCGGGGAAATTTTTGAAACGCTGCTGACGCGTATGAATGTATTCTCGCGTGTCGCACTTTGCGGAATGGTGTCAGAGTTCAATCGAGATCCGCATGCACACCGCACACTACGCTCCATACTGATCAACCGTATACGTGTGCAAGGGTTCATCGTCTCTGACAAGCTCGAGACCTGGCCGGGCATCCGAGCGCAACTCATCGAACGTGTTGTCAGCGGAAAACTGAAGTTTAAAGAATCGATCGTAGAAGGCTTGGAGCATGCACCACAAGCCTTTGTGGGTATGCTGCGTGGAGAGAACTTTGGCAAGCAACTTATCAAGTTGCGCTAAGCAAGCACGCGCGACGTTAAATCGCAGTCAGTGAACCCACGTCAAACAGGGCTAATAACCCCAAGATTGCGAATAGAATCGCCGCGATGATGTGCACGGTACGCATTGGCACAACCCGTGTAATCCGATCACCGAGCAATACCGCTGGCGCATTGGCCAACATCATTCCGGCCGTTGTACCCATGACAACCGCCCACAACGACGCGTACTGCGCAGCAAGCGCTACCGTTGCGAATTGTGTTTTATCCCCCATTTCCGCCAGGAAGAACGCAACAACCGTTGTCAGAAAAATCCCACCTTTTGGATCGGCATCGGTGTCATCG
>JBEDEU010000004.1:0-22838 GCA_041175585.1 Pseudomonadota bacterium
TTCAAGAGCTGCAGTTTTACTTTGACGATGTGCAGCCAGGACAAGCAGTAAAAGCTATTCCGGGTGCGGGCTTGCATGTGCCGATCTGGATCTTGGGTTCAAGCACCTACGGCGCACAAGTTGCTGCACACTTTGGCTTGCCTTATGCCTTCGCCTCGCATTTTGCGCCCGAAGCCCTGATGCAGGCTTTACACGCCTACAAGAGCTTGTTCAAACCATCGGCGCAACAAGCGAAGCCCCATGCGGGCATCGGAGTCAATATCGTCGCTGCCGATACGGATGAAGAGGCACGTTACTTGTTTACGACGCACCAACAGCATGCAACGCGCATGCGACGCAATACACGTGGTCAATTACCTCCACCTATTGACGACATCGAGACCTTTTGGACTCCGTACGAAAAAGCGTCCGTCTCTGAGCAGCTGTCCTGCTCTGTTGTTGGGTCCCCAGAAACAGTCAGGCGTGGACTGCAAGCGTTGGTTGAAAAAACAGGTGCGGACGAGCTCATCATGGCCGGACAAATTTTTGATCACAAGGCGCGCCTGAGATCGTTTGAAATCGCAGCAGAAGCAGCCCGCGACGTACAAATACCTACGGCACTTGCTGCTTGAAGCTCGCCGCGATGGGGTTACCGGGCTGGCTGATTTTGATGGGCGCACTGACTGCGATTGGCCCAATCTCCATCGATATGTATTTGCCAGCCTTCCCTGATATCGCTCGGGGACTCTCCACAACAAGCAATGAAGTCGAGCGCACCCTCGCCGCCTACTTAATCGGCATGGCAAGTGCGCAGCTCATATACGGCCCCTTAGCTGATCGCTTTGGCCGTAAACCGCCGCTCTATGGCGCACTCGTGCTCTACATCCTGGCCTCGGCGGCTTGTGCCTTTGCTCCAAGTGTCGAATTTCTAACGATCAGCCGAGTGGCCCAAGCCATGGGTGGTGCGGCCGGTATGGTGATTTCACGCGCTGTCGTGCGCGATCACTACAACACTCAAGAAGCTGCACGCGCGCTGTCCATGTTGATGCTGGTCATGGGGGTCGCTCCCATTTTGGCACCAATACTGGGATCCCAAGTTCTGGCCCTAGCAGGATGGCGAGGTATCTTTGTGGTCATCACCTTAATTGGCCTCGTATTACTGGTGACTGTCTGGAAGGTGATGACTGAAAGCCTACCACCTCAAAACAAAATAATGCTTAGTTGGGGCAATATTTTGCGAACCTATGCAGGGTTGCTGCGCCACAAGCGTTTTGCTGCGTTCGCGTTTTCGGGGGGCATGGGGTCTGCGACGCTGTTCGGCTATATCGTTGCCTCGCCTAGGTTATTTATTGAACACTTTGGGGTGAGCCCCCAAACCTATGGGCTCCTCTTCGGACTCAACGCCTGCAGTTTGATTTTGGGCTCACAAGTTAGCGCCCGCTTACTAAAGCGTCACCGTCCCGATAAATTACTGCCCTGGGCGCTCGCCCTAATGATGTCGGCCGGCGTAGCCGCCCTCTCCCTCACATTACTGGGGTTAGCCACTCTACCGGTGATCATGGGCTGCATGATGTGTTTTATGTTCAGTCAGGGTTTTGTCGGTCCAAATTCTGCAGCCATGGCACTCTCAGACCAAGGTCGCCAGTTGGGCTCTGCCTCGGCCATGATGGGTACAATTACGATCTCTTGTGGGGCGCTAGCCGGCATGACGGTCAGTCTGCTCACTGCGCCCGGCCCCTTGCCTTTGGCGCTCATCATGGGAGGGTGCACCTCCATGGCGTGCTTGCTCGGCGCCCTTGCGCGCAAAACTGCCCGACCGGTTTGATTTAAACCTCGGTTTCGTATTAGAATGTCAGACTTGATGTAAAAATCTGACCAAACAATAGGTGTAGCCATGGCACGTGTATGCCAAGTGACCGGAAAAAAGCCCATGGTGGGCAACAATGTTTCTCACGCTAACAACAAAACCAAGCGTCGCTTCCTGCCAAATCTGCAGTCGCGTCGCTTCTGGGTTGAGAGCGAAAACCGTTGGGTACGCCTGCGCGTGACCACGAATGCGATCCGTACAATCGACAAGAATGGCATCGACGCTGTTCTGGCTGATCTTCGCGCGCGCGGCGAAGTCGCTTAAAGGAGACCATCATGGCAAAAGGTACACGCGAAAAAATCAAGCTTGAGTCCAGCGCTGGAACAGGCCATTTCTACACAACCACAAAAAACAAGCGCAACATGCCCGAGAAAATGCTGATCAAGAAATTTGATCCAGTCGCTCGTAAGCACGTTGACTACAAAGAAACCAAGCTCAAGTAATCAGAGTCCTCGGTCCGGTTTCTACGACAACAGCCTCGCCTAGCGAGGCTGTTTGTTTTTATGGCCACTTTTAGTGTCTGCTTTATGTCGTCGTGACCCGGCTTTCGCTAGGGCGGGGCGAGCGTACCGCCCTATAATGTCTCCCAGACCGACGCATTGTGCGTCTCACCTCTTTTTGGCTGTATTCATGCAGGAACGCTACCAACCTAACGCCGTCGAAGCGGCTGCCCACACAAACTGGGATTCTCGTGACGCTTACCTCGTAACCGAGGGCGCAAAAAACGCAGCGGGAGAACCCAAACCCAAGTTTTATGCTTGCTCAATGCTGCCTTACCCAAGTGGTAAGTTGCACATGGGCCACGTTCGTAACTACACCATCAATGACATGATGGCGCGACAACTACGCATGCGTGGGTACAACGTCTTGATGCCTATGGGCTGGGATGCGTTTGGGATGCCGGCTGAAAACGCAGCCATCAAATCAAATGTCCCGCCTGCGAAGTGGACATACGACAACATCGCCTACATGAAGAAGCAAATGAAAGCGATGGGGTTGGCGATCGACTGGACACGCGAAATGTGTGCGTGCGATCCCAAGTACTACAAGTGGAACCAGTGGCTCTTTCTAAAAATGCTAGAAAAAGGCATTGCTTATCGCAAGACACAGGTTGTGAACTGGGATCCTGTTGACAACACTGTCTTGGCAAACGAGCAGGTGATCGATGGACGCGGTTGGCGCTCAGGCGCACCGGTAGAAAAGCGTGAAATTCCTGGCTACTACCTTCGTATCACCGACTATGCAAGCGAGTTACTCGAGCAAGTACAAACGGGCTTAGAAGGATGGCCCGACCGTGTACGTGCTATGCAAGAAAACTGGATTGGCAAAAGTGAAGGCGTACGCTTTGCATTCACGCACACCATCAAGGATGCACAAGGCCAGCTGATCCAAGACGGCAAGATGTTTGTCTTCACGACACGTGCAGATACGATCATGGGTGTTACATTCTGCGCGGTTGCGCCAGAGCATCCACTGGCAACACATGCAGCCAGCACCAACCCTGCGCTTGCTGCGTTCATCGAGCACTGCAAGCGAGGTGGCACGACTGAAGCCGAACTCGCCACGCGTGAAAAAGAAGGCCTGGATACGGGCCTAACCGTCACACACCCACTGACAGGCAAGCAGGTTGCACTCTGGGTCGGCAACTATGTACTGATGAGCTATGGCGACGGCGCAGTGATGGGTGTGCCTGCGCACGATGAGCGCGACTTTGCCTTTGCTAACAAATACGGCATCGCCATCACGCAGGTTGTACAGGTGGGCGACAAAGCATTCGACAACAAAGTTTGGCACGAATCGTATGCTGACAAACAGTCTGGTCGACTGGTCAATTCTGGTGAATACAATGGAATGACCTTCGCGCAAGCAATTGATGCGATCTCGGGCAAGCTTGAGGCTCTTGGGTTAGGCACACGTCAAACAACTTGGCGCCTACGTGACTGGGGTATCTCACGGCAACGATATTGGGGCACGCCTATTCCCATCATCCATTGCCAAGACTGCGGTGCGGTGCCCGTTCCAGAAAAAGATTTACCTGTCGTGCTGCCCGAAGACCTTATTCCCGATGGGAGTGGCAACCCTCTGGCCAAACATGAGGGCTTTTTGTCTTGTCACTGTCCAAAGTGCGGCAAGCCGGCAAAGCGCGAGACCGACACGATGGATACATTCATCGACTCGTCCTGGTATTTCATGCGCTACACCTCGCCCGGTAACGATCAGCAAATGGTCGATACGCGCAATGACTACTGGATGCCGATGGATCAGTACATCGGTGGCATCGAGCACGCTGTGTTGCATTTGCTCTACGCGCGCTTCTGGACACGGGTCATGCGTGATTTAGGGTTGGTTAAGTTCGATGAACCCTTCACCAAGCTACTTTGTCAGGGCATGGTCCTGAACCACATCTATTCTGCCAAGAACGAGAAAGGCGGTGTTGAGTACTTCTGGCCTGAAGAAGTTGAGAATGTTTACGACGCCAAAGGCGCCATTATTGGCGCTAAGCTCAAGAGCAATGGTCGCGATATCACCTACGGTGGCGTGGGTACGATGTCAAAATCAAAAAACAACGGTGTCGATCCGCAGTCCTTAATCGACACACAAGGCGCGGACACTGCTCGCCTGTTTGTGATGTTTACAAGTCCACCCGAACAAACGCTCGAATGGTCAGACTCCGGCGTAGAGGGGTCAAATCGCTTTTTACGTCGCCTCTGGTCACTCTGCGTTCAGAAGCAATCGGATGTGATGATCGGTTTAAAAGCGCCTGTCAAAGACTGGGCAGCGGCAAGCAACGATATTAAAAAACTTCGCTTTGAAATCTACACTCTCCTCAAGCAAGCGGATTACGACTACCAGCGGATTCAATACAACACCGTGGTTTCGGCCTGCATGAAAATGTTGAACGCAATTGACGATGCCTCACTAGGAGACTCGAATTTTGCGAAAGCCGCAACTGCAGAAACCTTGGGAGTATTGCTACGGGTGCTATATCCAGTAGTGCCACACATAACCTGGCACCTATGGGCTGAGCTAGGCTACAGTGACATTTACGGGGACTTGCTCGATGCACCATGGCCTACGGTAGATGAAACAGCCTTAGTCACGGATGAAATTGAGTTGGTATTACAAATCAATGGAAAACTTAGAGGCAACCTCAGTGTTGCGCGTGAGGCTACCCGTGAGCAAATTGAACAGTTGGCTGCTGCACATGAAGCGGTTCAACGCAATTTGGAAGGACGCACGCCCAAACGCATCATCGTTGTACCTGGCAAACTCGTCAACGTAGTCGGTTAATAGGACAAAACCCGATGAACCAATGCCCGACAGACCGCTCTTGCTTTCGTAACTCTCTCGCCCAGGCGGGGCGCTGGATCATCGTGGGCATAACGGGGCTCTTGCTTTCGGGCTGTGGCTTCAAAATGCAGGGGTCAACTCCTCTGCCCTTCGACTCACTGCACATTACGATTCCTCAAAACTCGCAGTTCGGCGCAGATGTGCGTCGTGCAATTCGTGCTGCCTCACCCAGCACACGTCTTATCGAACTCAATGATATTAAAGTTCGTCCCCAAGACATGAAAGAGGATGAGGATGTTGAGGATAAAGCCGTTCAAAATAGCATCAAGGACAAACAAGTACGTAAGCTCGCCCAAGCGCGGCTTGAACAGTTAGGTGAAGAACGCCAGACACGAATCGTTGCACTGAATGCGCAGGGTAAGGTCGAAGAGTTTGAATTGACTTTAAAGTTCACGTTCAGGCTCGTCAACGCAAAGGATCAAATCATTCTTCCCGCGACCACACTTACTGCATCACGCAGCATGCCATTTGATGAGCGTGTGGTGCAAGCAAAGGAGGGCGAAGCTGCGACGCTGTTTAGAGATATGCAAAAAAGTCTTGTGACGCGAATCGTTCGACGCATTACAGCTCCTGACATTACACAGCGTTGGGAAACTGTATCTAAGGCGAAGGGTGAAGAGGCCGACGAAATCGAAACCGTCGCGCCGGTCAATGAGCCAAGTATCGTGCCACCCATGTGGCAAAACCCCTCGCTCACACCAGTACCCGTTTCGGTCAACCCGCAATAGGTTGGGCGCTGGGTGGATCCTGAACGCCTCATAGAGAATCTTAGTCGCCCAGGCGCAAGCTTGGCGGCTCTTTACGTCGTTGTCGGTGACGATCCTCTACTAACAATCGAAGCCGCTGACGCGTTACGCGGCATTGCTAAGGCAGCTGGCTATCTGGAACGCACGTCATTCTTAATGGATGCACGTAGCGACTGGAGTACGCTGAGCGTTTCGAGCCAAAGTGGCTCATTATTTGGTGACAAACAACTCGTTGAGTTAGCACTACCCACGGGTAAGCCAGGTAAGCAAGGTGCAGACGCTCTGATTGCACTTGCCGGCCGTTGCAGTGGCGTAGCCGATGGCGACGTTCTGACAATCGTATCTTTACCAAGACTGGATAAGACGACGCGAGACAGCAAGTGGGCCTCAGCCTTACTCAATGCGGGTACTGTGCTCGACATGCCAAATATCGAGCGCGCGCAATTACCGCAATGGATCGCCAAACGGCTTGCCAAGCAATCACAACAAGCTAGCCCAGAGACGCTGACGTGGCTCGCAGACAAGGTGGAGGGCAATTTATTAGCCGCTCACCAAGAGATTCTCAAACTCGGCCTGTTATTTGAACCAGGCATGCTTGATGCAGCAGAGGTCGAGCAAGCTGTGATGAATGTCGCGCGCTACAACGTTTTTGGTCTACGAGATGCGATGTTGTCGGGTGATGTACCAAGAATGTTGCGCATGATGTCCGGCCTAAAGGCCGAGGGCGAGGCGTTACCTCTCGTACTCTGGGCGGTGGGCGAGGAGATTCGGTCACTTGCACGGGTGGCACAGGCTGCCGCCACAGGACAAGACATGTCGAGCGTGCTACGCTCACAGCGTATTTTTGGACAACACGAGCGTCTTGCGCGCGAGGCAATTGCCCGAGTTCCAGCGCGCAACTGGCCTGCCGCTGTTCAACATGCGCACGAAGTCGATCGCCTAATTAAGGGTTTGCATGTCGCAGGTCGCCTCCAAGACCCTTGGGAAGAAATGAGTCGCTTAGCGATGCGCGTGGCTGTCTCGCCCGCCAGACCTTAACGAGTACTTTAATCATGACGATACAAGAATCGATGCAGCAGATTGGCCGACAGGCGCGCACCGCCTCGCACGCCATGCTGCGCGCAAATGACCAACAGAAAGCACTTGCACTCGAAGCGATGGCGCAGGCTCTGAGTGCGCAGCGAAGTGCGTTGCAAGCTGCGAACAAGATCGATCTTGAGGCTGGTCGTGCCAAGCAACTGACCGCACCACTACTCGATCGCTTGACCCTATCCGACCGCAGCATCGACACGATGATCGCTGGTTTGCGTCAAATAGCCGGCATGTCCGATCCCGTAGGTAGTATGACTGCAACCACAGTGCGTCCAAACGGAATGCAAGTCGCTCAGATGCGTGTGCCTCTGGGCGTCATTGGAATTATCTACGAGTCACGTCCAAATGTAACGATTGATGCTGCTGCACTCTGTTTAAAGTCTGGTAACGCCACTATTTTGCGAGGTGGGAGCGAAGCGCTACATTCAAATCTGGCACTAGGCAAAATTATCCAACAGGGTCTCCACGCCGCGGGGCTACCTGAACATGCCGTGCAAGTTGTCGACACGCCAGATCGTGCCGCCGTTGGCGCGATGATCACAATGATCGACCACATCGATGTCATCATTCCTCGGGGAGGCAAGGATTTGATCAAGCGCCTCGCCGATGAAGCGCGTGTTCCTTTGATCAAGCATCTAGATGGCAACTGCCATGTCTATGTGGATAACCACGCAGATTTGCAAAAAGCAGCAGACATTGCGTTCAATGCAAAGACCTATCGCTATGGCGTTTGTGGGTCCATGGAAACGTTGTTGGTGCATAAAGATATCGCCGCAAGTTTTTTACCTGCTATTGGCAACCGGCTTGTGACGCATGGTGTAGAGCTGCGCGCTTGCTCGCGCGCACAAGCACTTCTACCCTCTGCTTTGCTCGCGACGGACGAGGACTGGGCAACGGAATATCTTGCTCCAATTCTGGCGATTCGCGTGGTGGACTCGATTGCAGACGCTATCGCTCACATCACACGCTGGGGCTCTGGGCACACCGACTCAATTGTCACTGAGCACATTCAGGCTGCGCAGCAGTTCCAGCGCGAAGTCGACTCGAGCTCTGTCTATGTCAATTTGCCAACTTGTTTTGCAGATGGCTTTGAGTATGGCTTAGGTGCTGAAATCGGCATTTCAACAAACCGTTTGCACGCGCGCGGTCCGGTTGGTTTGGAGGGACTCACAACACTTAAGTGGGTATTGCAAGGCAACGGACAAATCCGAGGATAGGACGCTCACCATGCTTTGGATCAAAACGTTTCACATTGTGTTTGTCGCCTCATGGTTTGCCGGACTGTTTTATCTGCCTCGCATTTTTGTAAATATGGCGCAGCAGCAAGACGCACATACCCAAAAAGTGTTGCTGGGTATGTCGCGCCGACTGTTTCGTTTTATGACCATTCTTGCTGTTCCGGCCGTGCTATTAGGTCTCTGGCTTTATCTCGGGTATGGCATCGGGCGCGGTTCTGGAAACGGCTGGATGCATGCCAAGTTAGTACTCGTTGTGTTGGCACTTGGGTACCACCACGGTTGCGGTGTACTGCTGCGCAAATTTGAAGCTGGTCGCAATACGCGCTCACACATTTTCTATCGATGGTTCAATGAAGTTCCCGTATTGATCCTGACTGCCGCGACAGCGTTTGTCGTAGTCAAGCCTTTTTAAAGAACCACTATGTCTGAGCAGGACTCAAAGCGTGCCACGCTAAGCGTAAAAAAACGCACTGTGGCGACTCCAAGCGCACGTGATGACAAGCCACGCTTGCGCGCGGGTGCGCGCGGACGACAGGTTGCACAACTCAAACTTGCTAAAGACAAAGTTAAACGTTCGACAGAACTCACTCCTGAAGTGGCAGCGCCACAGGGTGAGCAATTTGCATCGACCTATACTGCCGCGCCTCCAAAAACGCGTTCTCCTCGAAGTAGCGGCCCCAAAGCATTGCCGCAAGTCAAGGAGAGGCGCAGCGCAGACGAAAAAATTTTTGTGCCAGAGAAGGCATTGTTTGTTGCAGAGAACACGTTGTATGTGCCACAAGGCACTGAAGTGGAAACGTTTTATGTTTTTGCGCCCTGCCCTGTTGGCCTAGAAGAGGCGCTTGCCGCCGAGCTCGGTGCACTTGGCTATGACGGTGTGTCGGCCACGCGTGCGGGTTGTCATTTTGTAGCGGACTGGTGGGGCATCCAGCGTGCCAACTTGTATTCACGCCTCGCAACGCGCATTCTAGTGCGCGTCGGACAAGCTCCTGTGCAGCAAGAGGACGATATCCTGGAGCTTGCACGCAGCATCGCGTGGGAGCGTTGGTTCGGTGCTGAACACACCTTGCGTGTGGACACGTCGGCAGTCAGGAGCCCGATGCAGAGTTTGCAGTACTGCAATCTGCGTGCCAAGGATGGCATCTGTGACCGATTGCGCGAACTTGAGGGTGAGCGCCCTTCGATTGATACGGTACGCCCTGATGCGCGCGTGCATTTATTTTTGTCGCAAGATACTGCCACACTGTATCTCGACACATCAGGTGAGTCTTTGTTTAAGCGCGGCTGGCGACTCGACAAGGGCGATGCGCCATTGCGCGAAAACCTTGCAGCAGGCATCCTCGCACTATCGGGCTGGGATCCAGAAGCTGCCTTGCTTGATCCGTTCTGTGGCAGCGGCACAATTCTGATTGAAGCGGCGTGGATCGCTTTAGGTGTTCCCCCAGGAATCACGCGCCCGTTCGGCTTTGAACGTCTGCGTGATCATGAGGCGAACCAATGGGAAGATGTCAAAGAGGAAGCACGTAGCCGCATTCTCCCCGAACTCCAGACCCCACTCGTCGGTATCGACGCTGATCCGTTAGCCATCGAGGCGGCACAGCGTAACGCCGAGCGCGCCTATCTGACGGAAGACACTATTCGGTTTGAGGTGGGCGATGCACGCGATGCGACCGCACCCGCAGCGACAGGATGGATGGTGACTAACCCCCCTTATGGTGAGCGCCTGGATGAAGAAGATCTAGAATTCTGGCGCGAGTGGTCTGCAAACCTCAAACGCGAATTTGCGGGTTGGCAGGTCAACATCATCACGTCGGATCTTGATCTACCCAAGCATCTGCGTCTCAAAGCCAACCGACGCACACCCGTGTTTAACGGCGCCTTAGATTGCAGGCTCTTCAATTTCGAACTTGTGGCTGCAAGTTACCGTGACTAGGTCGACCCTTGCGTAAGGTCGTGGAGCCCTAAATTTGAGAGAAAATGTTGCCGCAGCGCAACATTAATATGATAATTAGGGTTATCCCCTAATATTGTTTGCATGATTTCGGGTTTTCCCTAATAATAGGGTTATCCCTAATCCAAACAGGAAATCATCATGCAAACAACAAACACCGTACGCTTGACCGATGCGCTCGAACGCGACCTGTTGGCCAAAGCCATTGACCAGCAATTCCGTTTTCGTCCTTTGCGCAGCATTGGCAAACTCGTGACCAGCACAGCGACCTTCATCGCTAAAGCGCGTTCACAGACCAACATGCGCGACATGGTCTAAATTGGTATTGGGGCGAGCAAAAGTGCGGGATAATGCCCGCATGAATGCACGCTCCAAGCCCACACAAGACCCACAACACAGTCAGTCTAGTTCACTGACACCCTCACGCGGCAGACGCTTTGCCTCAATGATGTATGAGGGCGTTTTACTTTTCGCAGTAACATTTTTGGCTGGGTATCTCTTCGATACGCTGACCCAAAGCCGACATGCTCTCGTTCTGCGCGGCACTCGCCAAGTCTGGCTATTTATCGCCATCGGTGTGTACTTTTTAATCTGTTGGCGGCGCAATGGGCAGACCCTTCCCATGAAAGCTTGGCACATTCGTCTAGAAAGCGCTAAGGGAGGAGCCGTAAGCTGGAAACAGATGCTTGTGCGCTACGCACTGATGTGGCCGATCCCTCTCGTGGGTACTGCGGCAATCTGGGCAGCAGCGACATGGTCGGGATGGCCTGCGTTTCTTATGTTTATTGTGATTACGCCTTTCTTGGCATTTGTGCCAACGTGGTTTACGCAAGACGAGCAGTTTTTGCACGATCGTCTTTCGGGCACCCGCTTAATTAACGCCCAGCCTAGTAAAAACCCTTAGTTTTGTCATTCTGAAGCAGGTCTTTGTTGCGCCATTTAGCTGGCTGCGCCATGCTTACGGTCTGAAACAGACCGAACACTCAGGATGCTGGACCAACACGCTTCATTGTGCGATTCATTTCGCTGGCAAATGCCCGCCCATTTCAATATCGGGCAGGAATGCTGTCATCGCTGGACAAACAGCTCCGCAGATGCACGACGGATCGCCTTATTCGCAGAAAACGCCAGCGGTGATCGCACCGTATGGACATACGAGCGTCTCGGCGCAACGGCCAATCAGCTTTCAAATGGTTTGTTGAAAATGGGGGTCAAGCGAGGCGACCGCGTCGCTGTCGTCATGTCGCAACGAGCTGAAGCAGTCATCGCCCACATCGCGATCTACAGCATCGGCGCAGTCGTTTTACCACTTTCAACTCAGCTTCCCCCAAAAGCCATCGAGTACCGGTTGCGCGATGCTGAGGTGCGCGTCGCGCTCATTGATGCCCAGGGCGCAAATAACTTACTCCCCATACTGCAACGCTGTCACAAGCTTACTCAACTCGTCGGCATCGATGTTCCAGACGAGCGCGTATTGCCTTGGCGCAGCTTATTAATTAGACAGTCGGATATCTTCAAGCCCGTCCAAACCGCAGCCCACGACCCAGCACTATTGATGTACACCGCTGGCACAACTGGACCCGCGCGTGGAGTTCTACTACCCCACTCTGCACTCATGGGAAACATGTCTGGCTTTGTTGCCTCACAAAACTGGTTCCCAGCCAATGCTGAGGCATTTTGGACTCCGATTGACTGGGCTCGATCCAGTGGGTTGCTGTGCGGACTTCTCCCAGCGCTGTATTTCGGCATCCCTTTGGTAGGTATTAGCGATCCTCTGAGCATGGAACAAATACCCGCCCTAGTTGCACGCTATCGTGTCAGCCATGCTCTACTCCCCACCAGCACGCTCAAGCAATGGGTTGCACATTTGCCAAGTGCAAGCGTGTCCCAACTTGCGACACTCAAACACCTAGTCACCTGCGAAGAAACGCTCAGTGCACCAGCCCTTGCATGGTGTGAGCATGTCCTTGGTACGATTCCTAACGAGATCTTCAGTCAAACTGAACTCGCCTGCGCTGTCGGCGACAGCAATCAAAAATGGCCCAAGCGGGTGGGAAGCCTTGGTCGTTGTTTTCCAGGCCACAAACTGGCCGTTCTACGCGAGGACGGCACAGTGGCTGCACCAGGCGAAGTGGGTGAGCTTGCGCTTCACCGCCAGGATCTATTTGGTTATGCAGACCCACTCGCCCCTCTACTCTACTGGCGCAATGAGGCCGCGACCCTTGAATTTATGACTACCGGTTGGTGGCGGACTGGTGATTTAGTCCAACAAGATCTGGATGGCTACTTTTGGTTTGCAGGCCGTCGCAGTCGGCTGGCAAACAAGCCTAAAGCGGTCGGGTAAACTGTAAGTCTTCTACTAGCTTTACAGGCGTTTCCAACCATGGCGATTTACCAACTCGGCGATCTAGCGCCACGCATTGACCCAACGGCATTTATTTTTGAATCGGCCGACATCATTGGTGATGTCATTGTGCGTGAGCACGCCAGCATTTGGTCGAACGTAAGTATCCGCGGCGACAACACTGTGATTGATATTGGTCACCACAGCAACGTGCAAGAAGGCAGCGTCTTACATTCAGACGTAGGTGCACCTCTGATTGTTGCCGACCACGTCACGATTGGGCATCAGGCAATGTTGCACGGCTGTCAGATTGGCTCCGGGTCGTTAATCGGCATGCAAGCCATCGTACTGAATCACGCCAAGATTGGTCGTAACTGTTTGATTGGTGCCGGCGCGATTGTTCCCGAGGGGCGCGAAATCCCCGATGGCAGTCTGGTGATCGGTGTCGGGAAAATAACCCGCACGCTCTCTGAAGAAGAGATCGAAACAATCCGCAACAACATCGAAAATTATGCGCGCCGCGGTCAAATGTACCGTCAACAACTCAAGCGCTTGGGTTAATACACTCTTCTGGTTTGCATGTCCGACTCTCTAAAAAAGTTTTTATTCGAAGACCGTAGTGTTCGCATTGAGTCGGTCGAGCTCACGCAAACGTGGCTAGCTGCGCAGGCACATCACACTTATCCGCCATGCGTCGCTGCGCAACTCGGGGAATTGGTTGCCGCTGCAACTTTGCTGTCGGCTACCTTAAAGTTCGATGGCTCGCTGCTATTGCAATTACAAGGTGATGGCGCTATCGCACTGATGGTAGTGGAGTGCCGGGCAGATCTCAGCGTGCGTGCCACTGTCAAAATGCGCGAACGTGCCTTACCAACGGTCCCAAACTTGCAGTCACTCGTGAATCCGGGTGGCACCGCAAAATTTATCGTTGTGTTGGATCCACCCAAACACACACCTGGGCGTCAGGTATACCAAGGTATCGTTCCCCTCGAGGGCGACAATATCGCGGCCGCGCTCGAACAATATATGTTGCGCTCAGAACAGTTGGACACCCGCATTTGGCTTGCTGCCGATTCACTACGCTGCACCGGCTTGCTGTTACAACGCCTTCCCGTACAGGGAGGAAACCAACAAGCAGAACTTTTGACTGCAGAAGAATCGTGGGAGCGAGCGCAGCACCTTGCACAAACGCTCAACCAAGCTGAAATGTTAAGTATCGACCAGGAAACGCTTTTACATCGTCTGTTCTGGGATGAGCTACTCCATGCCTTTGAGCCACGTGCAATCACATGGCGTTGCTCTTGTTCACATGCGCGTGTCGCAGATATGCTGCGCATGCTCGGGAAACCCGAGGTGCAGGACATGTTTCAGGAGCAAGACTCGGTTGAGATTGCTTGTGAATTCTGCGGACAACCCTACACCTTCGGAGCCCAAGAGGCTCTTACGCTATTCGCCGCAGTGCACTAGGCCTGCAGCTCCACCGGCACACACAACTGGTAACCTACACCCCATACCGCTTTGATCGGAGACTCCGCATCCGCGGGCATCACTATTGCTATTTTTTTACGCAAACGGCTCACGAGGCTTTCTAGCGAGCGTCGCCCGATATTCGTCACACCTGCACGCTGACTCAGAATTTCGCAAATCACTTCACTTTCAAGCAAATGGTGTGTCGCTTGTGCCAAGGCCACCAAGAACACCTTCTCACTATTGGTGAGATACACCTTTTGCTGGGTGTTTGCCGCGCTTAGGGAAAGATGCTGAAGCGACAGCACTAGCGATGCAGAGGGAAGACTATTTTGCTGCGCACGCCGATATTGACTTAGCAAAGCAGCAGTCAGCTCTTCTGGCGCAATTGGCTTACTCAGGTAAATGTCGGCACCAGCCTCGTAACCTTTTATACGCTCAGGTATCGCGGTACGTGCGGTTAGCATAATAATCACGACCGAAGGAATGCTCGTGCGCATACGTCGTGCGATCGACAACCCATCTTCGCCAGGTAAATTCAGATCCAGTACAAGCGCATCAATCGGCTCAGTTAACAACAGCTGATCGAGCGATACGCCGCTGTCTAAGGCATAGACCACAAAGCCCTGCTGCTTTAGGTGATAGTGAATCTCCTTGCGCAGCAGAGGATCATCCTCGACCAGGGCGATACGTAAGCTTTGAGCGGGCGTACCAGCAGGCAGATTACCAATCATGGTTTCAATGTTACCGAGAAATATACTTTTTCAACTGTACTCTGGGAGGTGATGGCGGCACCTAAAATGTCACAGATAGATTTCACTAAATATAAACCAAGGCCAGTACCCGGCGACGTGTGCGCATGTTCGCCTCGATAGTATCGAGAAAAAATACTGGCAGGATCGGGGGTGCCCGCTGAGCCCACTGCGTTCTCCACAACTAGGGTAAAAGCACCTGCGTCATCCAAACTGGCGGTCATCGCAACAGGAGATTCGGGCTCAGAATACTTAAGTGCATTGTCCAATAAATTAGCGACCACAACAGAAAACAAACTGGAGTCTGTCTTCACGACCAAGCTTGGTGAATCGATATGTAGCTTGATTCGGGAAGGGTCTGTTGACTCACGTATCGCGTCTTGCAGGATCTCTTCGACATCCAACTCCTCAGGCCGAAACGCTAGTTTTTTCTGATCAAGCGAATCAACTTGCACGCAACGTTCGATCACCGTGTTCATGCCATTAATTGCTTGAATCATGCTGCCGATGCGTTCGTTCGCCTCAGAGGTCTCAGACGGTGGCAACCGCAAGAGTGTCATCTTAAGCGAACCTGCTGCCATACGCATTGCAGCTAGCGGATTTTTAAGTTCGTGGGTCAACATGTCAATCATCATGCTGCGCTCTTTAACTTGCTGATGTTCGAACGCATTACGTGCCTGCGTCCCGGCTAACTCGGTTGCAATCTTTTGATTATTGAGACGTCGGATGCGGATTTCACTTGCCACCAAGACTGACATAAAGATGGATACCAAGAGCCCGCCAAAATTGCCTGGTACCAGCATACGATCGACTTGCGCCAAACCAAGTGCGGGTAACATATCAGCCCAAAGCATGAAGATCATGACGGTCGCTAAACACAGCATCAAGCCACGATAGACAAAGGGGCGAACGCCTGCCCGGTAGAGAGCAACGACCCAAATTACGGGCCAGAAAATCACAAAACTAAAGTTAAACGCCAAGCTATACAACGAAACAGGCTCAAAGACTAACCAACAAAGTTGGAATACAAATACGACAGAAACAACTTGGACGAGTTTAAGGTACCACGTGGGCTTCACCAAATTTTGAAAGAATGCCACGGAAAGCCAGACAGAGACAAGCAAGCGGGTCACGTACAACACGTTAAAGAGCAGATTGTCAACCCAGGCAGTCTCAGGAGTAAGGTATTTGGCGTACACACCCAACACCGATAGCGTTAGCAAAAGTGCAGTTACCTGTGTCGCAAAAAAATAGGCTGCGAGCGCTCCGCCACCGGTAAAAAACAGCAGCACCGATAAAACAATCAGCGCAATCAACACACCGCACTCCAGGCCAGCGCTGAGTGCCTGATCAGTGTTCTCCTGATTAAGAGCGAGGCGATCAAAGAGTTTGGCTGTTAGGTAATACCCGTTCGTCGTCGCGACGCGCAAGTACAGATCCGAGCCTTCTAGCTGATCTAATTGAATAGAAAAACAATATTGCCCAACTGGGCAACCTAATTGCTCGTTGGGATAACGATCGCCTACAACGCGTCTGAGCCATTCTCCATTATGCCGTTCATACAAAGCGATTTCAGCGAGGTAGTGCGGGCCAACAACCAATACCGCAGCGGTGTCGGAGGAGGCATTTTTATCAATGATCAAACGAACCCAACGCACTCTGGGTGTTAATGAGCGCTTGAGCAGTCCAGTAAATGCACCAAATTCTTTGCCAACAACCTCTTCGATAGATAGAGTCTGCGTTTCATCAACATAAATTCCACGTTCGCGAATCAGGTCAGACTGCGCCTGCACACAACATGCAAGCAAGCTCAACGAAATAATCGCGAGCAGTCTCCTAAACAACACGTTTATTGATCCGCTGTACGGGCGAGATATTCCACTGCGCTACGTACACCGCGCTCGCCAACATTAATGCCGAGCGACTGCATTGCAGCCTCAACGCCAGACAAGCAGCCGAGAATCATCGCAGGATTGAGGTCGCCCAGGTGTCCGATGCGAAACACACGCCCCGCAAATGGACCGAGACCTCCTGCGATGAGCACTTGGAACTTATCGCGTGCTGTTTTACGAATCAGCTCGGGGTCAATGCCAGGCTTAACAAGAACAGCCGTTACTGACACAGAGCGCGCTTCCGGCACGCGACACAAGAACTGTAGGTTGCCCGCCTCAGACCATGACTGCACCGCCGCCTGAACTGCACCTGCCAGACGCGCATGACGCGCATGTACGTTAGCCAGCCCTTCTTTAGCAAGCAGGCCAAATGATGCCTGCATCCCGAACAATAAATTCTGAGGCGCTGTGCCACAGAACCGACTGTACGACGGCCCTTTGCGACGACGCAACCAATCCCAGTAAAAGCGCGGAGCGGGATTTGCCGCACACACTTCCATCGCACGTGCATCTGCGGCACAAAAGCCCACACCTGGTGGCACCATCAGACCTTTTTGCGAGGCACCAATGACTGCATTGACGCCCCACTTTTCCATTTCAAACGGCACAGCGCCTAACGAGGCAACAACATCCACAACGAAGAGGGCCGGATGCTTGGTTGCGTCGATTGCCTTGCGCAGCGCCAATACATCGCTTGTTGTGCTGCTCGCCGTATCAGTATGCACAGCAAACACAGCGACGATTTCATGTTTAGTGTCGGCACGCAGCGCATCTTGAACCGCAGCCAAATCGATCGGGTAGCCCTCTTGGTAGGGCGTGCGCAACACCACAGCGCCCATGGCCTCAGCCATCAAGGCCCATGAATCAGAGAAGTGACCCGTGCCTAAGATCAGAACTTTTTGTCCGGGTGCCAACAAGTTGACGATCATGGCTTCCCAGACACCGTGCCCATTCGCCGCATACATAAAGACCTCGGCAGATGGTGCATTGAGCAAAGATCTCAAACCATCTTCGCAGGCATCAATGCAGGCATCCACACGGGGGTCGCCCATATCGATCGGCTGATTTGTCATCGCATCCATCACTGCTTTCGGCACATTCGAGGGACCAGGCGAATGCAGCAGACGGATGCCAGGAATGTATGGGAAAGTAGTAGTGGGCGAGTTCATTACTTGTCCTTAAAGAAGTTACGTTATTTTACCCGAGCCCTGGGTGTCGAACTTCTGCGTATCGACCTTTTGATAACAAAGGTCAATACTTCTTTAGATGACGACCAAGCACGCCCTAAAGATTCGTAACGAGCATGGCACTGCGCTGATCGAAGCGACCCTGAGCCTCTTGGCTATCCTGTTCTTGGCGGGTCTCTGCATTGAGCTTGCGCAAGCCCACCAAACGCGGCATGTAATCGGCCTGGCACTTCAAGAGGCCGCGCGGGTAGCGGCGGTTACGCATGCCAATCCGGCAAAGTGGCGCCCTGCTCTAATTCGAGGACTGCGCGCCACGTACTCCAGCAAAGTCGCCCAGCATCAACACGGGCTAGCGACCAAACGCTTAGGTCTTGCGCCGTACTATGTCGATATCCTAGCCCCCACCCGTGCACATGCGGCACAAAACAAAGTCTTCACACTCAAGCCGCGTCACTCCGGACAGCCCCCAGACGACATCCTGCATTTGAGGTTGACCTATTTATACGTACCTAAACAGCCTTGGCTGGGCGCGGCAATTCGATCCATAAGCCGAATCAGTAATCAGGAAACGGCTGACCCTCAGGAGTTGCCGGTGCAAGCGCGACGGGCGGGCTTCATTCCCCTCGTCACAGAGTACAAAGTGTTGATGCAGAGCGATCTGCCAGAATGACAGTCGCTATTAACGGGGGGGCGTCGCTGGGCGGACAGCCGGTGCAGTGGTGTTGGCGGCTGGTTGTGCGGGCTTGACGCCAGCGCGTGGTGGAGGTGCTTTGAGTTCCGGTGCTTTGACGCCCGGTGGCAACACCTGGACGAACACCTCGCCTTGTTTGACCATACTAAGTTCGGATCGCGCGCGCTCCTCTGCTGCTTCGGTGCCTGTTCGCAGGTCTTCGATCTCCGCTGCGAGCGCTTTATTGCGACTGGCCAGGCCATCATTCACCGTGCGCTGATCGGACACTTTCATCTGCAAATCCCAGACGTCAAACCAGCCACCCCGACCCATCCACAAGGGATATTGGATCAGGCCGGCCAGCAATAACAATCCGACAAACAAAAGACGCATAGCACCTCAGTGTCTCGCCACAGCCAACAGCTGCAGCGACCCGGTTTACCGCAAATTGTAGAAAGCGTCGCGCCCTGGATAGGTTGCAACCTCTGCCAACTCTTCCTCGATACGCAGCAATTGATTGTACTTAGCCATTCGGTCTGAACGCGAGAGCGAACCCGTTTTGATCTGCATCGCGTTAGTAGCCACTGCGATATCAGCAATGGTCGAGTCTTCTGTCTCGCCCGAGCGATGCGACACCACAGCGGTATAGCCTGCACGCTTAGCCATTTCAATCGCTGCGAACGTTTCAGTCAAGGTGCCGATCTGATTGATCTTGATCAAAATAGAGTTAGCAATCTTTTGGTCAATTCCTTGCTTCAAAATCTTTGTGTTCGTCACGAACAAGTCATCACCCACCAACTGCACCTTGCGGCCAAGCTGATCTGTCAGATGCTTCCAGCCTTCCCAGTCGTTTTCAGCCATGCCGTCTTCGATCGAGATGATGGGGTACTTATCGCACCACGTTGCCAGCAGGCTAGTGAGATCCTTGGAGGACAAAGAAATCCCACCTTCGCCATGCAACGTGTACTTGCCGTCTTTATAGAACTCAGACGCAGCACAATCCAAACCCAAGGCGATTTGGGTACCTGGCTCGTAACCAGCATTTTCAATCGCGCGCAAAATCAGTTGAATCGCTGCTTCGTGGTTAGGTACGTTTGGCGCAAACCCGCCCTCGTCACCCACAGCAGTCGACATACCTTGATCGTTAATAATTTTCTTGAGCGCGTGAAATGTTTCCGCACCCATACGCAGCGCTTCACGGAAACTTGTTGCGCCGATTGGCAAAATCATCAACTCTTGCATATCGAGCGTGTTGTTGGCGTGCGCTCCACCGTTGATGACGTTCATCATCGGCACAGGCATACTCATCGGGCCACTGCCGCCAAAATAACGATACAACGACAAACCAGACTCGTCCGCAGCAGCACGGGCAACGGCCATACTGGCGGCCAGGATGGCATTGGCACCCAAGCGGGACTTGCCTTCCGTACCATCCAACTCGATCAAGGTGCGGTCAAGAAAGGTTTGCTCTTGGGCGTCTAAGCCCATCAGCGCCTCTGACACCTCAGTATTGAGGTTTTCAACCGCGCGCAACACACCCTTACCGAGATAGCGCGACTTATCGCCATCACGCAACTCGATCGCCTCACGACTGCCGGTCGAAGCGCCTGACGGCACGGCCGCACGTCCCATGGCACCCGACTCAAGCAACACATCACACTCAACAGTTGGATTGCCGCGCGAATCAAGAATTTCACGACCGATGATGTCTACGATTGCACTCATTTCTCTAGTTCCTGAAAGATAAAAGTATTAAGCAGTTATTTCAAATTAATCGTCGGGCCAGACCTAGGTGAACTGAGTTTCTAAAAACCCATTGCGTTTCACAACACGGTCAATATCTAGCAAGGTCTCGAGCAACGCTTTCATTTTCCCAAGGGGGACGGCATTGGGGCCATCAGACATCGCTTTCGCAGGATCAGGGTGTGTTTCCATGAACAAACCACTCACACCTGCAGCTACCGCAGCCCGAGCCAACACTGGCACAAACTCTCGCTGTCCACCGGACGAGGTGCCCTGCCCGCCTGGCAACTGAACTGAATGCGTTGCATCAAACACAACCGGACATAGCGTCTCGCGCATGATCGCTAACGATCGCATATCCGAAACAAGATTGTTGTAACCGAACGAAACCCCACGTTCGCAAACCATGATGTCTTCTGGGACGCCAGCCGCACGCGCGGCGTGTCGCGCCTTATTGACGACTTGCAGCATATCGTGGGGGGCAAGGAACTGTCCCTTTTTGATATTGACGGGCTTGCCACTCGCAGCACAGGCCTCGATGAAATCTGTTTGTCTGCACAAAAAGGCGGGTGTCTGCAAAACATCCACAACCGCTGCCACCGCTTTCACTTGATCTTTATCGTGTACGTCGGTCAGAACCGGAACCTTTAAGCTTGCACGGACATCGGCCAAAATCTGCAAGCCTTCATCCATTCCTGGACCTCGATACGACGTACCCGAACTACGGTTAGCCTTGTCGAAAGAACTTTTATAGATAAACGGGATCCCGAGGGCGGATGTCATCTCGAGCAGTTGGCCCGCCGTGTCGAACGCCATTTGGCGAGACTCAATGACACAGGGACCCGCGATCAGAAAGAAAGGCTTCTCTAGACCGATTTCAAATCCGCACAGCTTCATCAGGACCCTTTGCGTTGTGTCTGATGCGCCAAGGCCGCCTGAATGTAGCTCGTGAATAGCGGATGACCGTCGCGCGGTGTTGAGGTGAACTCTGGGTGAAACTGCACACCCACAAACCACGGATGGTTTGGAAGTTCCATCATTTCCGGTAGATTTTCGGTAGGAGTGAGGGAACTGATAACTAGGCCGGCTTCTTCTAAGCGCGGCACGTAGACATTATTGACCTCATAACGATGACGGTGACGCTCATTGACTTGCGCGCCATAGATCTTGCTCGCTAATGTGCCGGGTTTAATCGGACATTTTTGTGAGCCCTTGCGCATAGTGCCACCCAGATCGGATTGCTCGTCACGCTTTTCAATGCGGCCCTCGCGATCAAGCCACTCAGTGATCAGTGCGACAACCGGATGCGGCGAAACTGGATCGAACTCGGTGCTGTTGGCATCGGTCAAACCTGCTACATGACGGGCAAACTCAATCACTGCCAACTGCATACCCAGACAAATCCCAAGATAGGGTACGTTGTACTCGCGGGCATAACGAATCGCTGCAATCTTGCCCTCGGTGCCACGCTTGCCGAAACCACCGGGTACCAAGATGGCATCAAACGGCTTAAGGACACTCACGCCATGCTGTTCAATATTTTCTGAATCGATGTACTCTACATTGACGCGCGACTTGGTGTGAATTCCAGCGTGAATCAAGGCCTCAGTCAAAGATTTATAGGACTCGGTTAGGTCAACATACTTGCCCACCATTGCGATACGCACTTCCCGCTCAGGATGCTCAAGCGAATACACCAGCTTGTCCCACATCGACAGATCTGCTGCAGGCGGGTTTAAATTGAGCGCTTCGCACACAAGATTGTCGAGCCCCTGCTTGTGCAGCATGGACGGGATCTTGTAGATCGAATCTGCATCCCAAACTGAAATCACCGCATCCAACGGTACGTTTGAGAACAACGAGATCTTGGCACGCTCCTCGTCGGGGATTGGACGGTCAGCACGACACAGCAAGGCATTGGGAATAATGCCGATTTCACGCAGTTTTTGTACGGAGTGCTGAGTAGGCTTAGTCTTGAGTTCACCAGCCGATGCAATAAAAGGCACCAAGGTCAAGTGGATAAAGGCAGCATTATTACGACCCAGTCGCAAACTCATCTGACGCGCGGCCTCAAGGAACGGCAGCGATTCAATGTCACCCACAGTTCCGCCAATTTCCACAATCGCGACATCAGTTGCACCGTCCCATGACTGCTCAGCGCCACGTGCAATGAAATCCTGGATTTCGTTAGTGATGTGAGGGATGACCTGAACGGTCTTGCCTAGATAATCGCCACGTCGCTCTTTACGCAGAACCGATTCGTAAATCTGGCCAGTTGTAAAGTTATTGACCTTGCGCATCTTGGACGAAATGAATCGCTCATAGTGGCCGAGGTCTAGATCGGTTTCAGCACCGTCTTCGGTGACGAACACCTCTCCGTGCTGAAACGGGCTCATGGTGCCCGGATCGACGTTAATGTAGGGGTCAAGTTTGAGCAGGGTTACCTGCAGGCCACGCGATTCGAGGATGGCGGCCAAAGACGCGGCGGCAATGCCCTTGCCTAACGAGGACACCACACCACCTGTGACAAATACGAATTTGGTCATGTGATCAACGCCC
>JBEDEU010000005.1:0-21835 GCA_041175585.1 Pseudomonadota bacterium
GAAACACTGGATTAGGACTGCGCCTGAACGGCTCGTATGGGGAACCGACTGGCCGCACCCGACTGAAACCATTAAGCCCGATGACGCAAAATTACTCGATCTGATGACTCGTTGGACGGACGACGGAGCAGCAATCAACCGGATACTCGTCACCAACCCAGCGGAACTCTACGGCTTCGACTAACGGGTAGTCGCTTTAAGCAAGCACTCCGCGTAAACGCTCGGCGGCTTCTCGAATCATTGTCGCCGTCGTGTCCCAATCGACACAGCCATCTGTCACTGAACAGCCATATGTCATTTTGCTGCGATCGGCTTGTATGGACTGGTTGCCAGCCGCGATATTGGACTCAATCATGACGCCGACTACAGAGCGATTTCCAGCCACAATCTGACTCACCACATCCGACATCACTAAAGGCTGCAATTCGGGCTTCTTGTAGCTATTCGCATGTGAGCAGTCGACCACGATGTTGGGTATGAGCTTTGCCTTCTTCAAGCCCTCTTCGGCCAGAGCGATGGATACTGTGTCGTAGTTGGGGCGACCATCTCCACCTCTGAGCACCAAGTGGCCATAAGGGTTACCCGTCGTGTGCACAATTGACACTTGGCCGTCACCCGAGATCCCCAAGAATCGATGCGGTCTGGAAGCAGACAGAATGGCATTGACCGCTACACCCACCTCGCCATTTGTTGCATTCTTAAATCCAACGGGCGTGGACAGGCCTGAGGACATCTCACGATGTGTTTGGGACTCTGTTGTACGCGCACCAATCGCATTCCACGCGACTAAGTCACCTAAATACTGGGGTGAGATTGGATCCAATGCCTCGGTGCCAGCGGGCAGACCCAGTTCATTTACACTCAATAAAAATTGCCTAGCAAGCACCATCCCCTCGTCGATACGGAACGTATCGTCCATGTGCGGGTCATTGATGTAACCCTTCCAGCCAACTGTCGTACGTGGCTTTTCAAAATAGACTCGCATCACAATCATCAATACATCCGAGACTTCGGTTGCGAGCGCTTTGAGTCTGCGCGCGTAATCCATTCCGGCAACCGGATCATGAATGGAACACGGACCGACTACAACGAAGCGCCGTTTATCCTCACCTTTGAGGATGCGAACGAGTTCTGCTCGACCACTTGCTACCGTTCGGGCGGCCGCCTCTGTTAACGGAAACTTGGCCTGAACTGCCTGTGGCGTCGGCATCGCATGGAATGCTGCGATGTGCAGGTTATTCGTTGATGTTGGTGCTGCATTTGCGCTCATTTCTTTAGTTCCGGCGACAATACATTTAAGGATGTTTTGCGGCTATTTTAATCAGCCTATAAAAAGTACGCTCAACCCTCCAAAGAGTAGGCCCCTAACCACCCACAAGTGGAGGATTCACCTAAACTTGAGTCATGATGCATGGACGCCGAATTGCTCACTTGGATATGGACGCTTTTTTTGCGTCAGTTGAGCTATTGAGCTACCCAGAGCTTCGGGGTCACCCGGTGGTTGTGGGCGGCAGAAGCGCGAGCGCACCCGCCCCGAATACCTCCGCAGGCATTGAGCAATTTCCACGACTTAAAGACTACGCCGGGCGCGGAGTTGTGACGACATCGACTTATGAGGCTCGCGCACTAGGCGTTTTTTCCGGTATGGGCTTAATGAAGTCTGCCCTGCTTGCACCAGACGCCATATTGTTACCGGCAAACTTCGAAGCCTACCGACACTATTCCCAACTGTTTAAGCGTGCCGTTGCCGAGATCGCACCCTCAGTTGAGGATCGCGGCATCGATGAAATCTATATCGATCTCAGTGATCACAAAGAAGACACACTCACGATCGCTCAAAGAATCAAAGCGCGCGTCCTTGAAGCGACAGGACTGAGCTGCTCAATCGGCGTTAGCCCAAACAAGCTTCTGTCAAAAATATGCTCAGATTTGGACAAGCCCAATGGCCTAACCATCCTGCCCATCGAGCAATTAGCCGAGCGAATTTGGCCGCTTCCCGCAAAGAAGATTAATGGCATCGGACCCAAAGCGAACGAGAAGCTCGGCACGCTGGGAATTGTGACCGTGGGTGAGCTTGCTGCGGCTGCTCCCGACTTATTGGTTGCCCATTTCGGCCGAGCCACCGGCATGTGGATGCACGAGGCCGCCCATGGCATTGATAACCGTCCTGTCGTGACATGGTCAGAGCCTAAATCAATCAGCAGGGAGACAACCTTCGAGAGAGACTTACACCCAAAACATGACCGAGCATCGCTATCCGAGGCATTTACCAAACTCTGCTTGAGACTGTCAGAGGACTTGACACGGAAAGGCTATGTATCAAAGACGATTGGAATCAAAATTAAATTTTCAGATTTTCAAGTCATAACCAGAGACATCACGCTGACAAACGCTATCTCGACCGGGGAATTGATTAGAAAGGCCGCTACAGAATGCCTCAAGCGCGTTCCATTAGAGCAGCGCATACGGCTTCTAGGAGTCCGTGCGTCAAATCTCGCGTCACAGACCGAGGCTAACCAAGCACCTGTCGTCTTCCAGTCGAGCCTACCTTTTCCTTAATGCAGCGCACAAAAAGCGGCCTACGCAACCTCTTCGTTTCCGGGCGTTCCGGAGTTATGCTCGGCATAGTGATTTTCCTGAGACTGATATGATCATAGAACCGAATTCCAACACAATGGGTGCACGCATCCTTGAGCTTGATTTATCAATCAGACTTAAAGACAGCGAGGTCGATACGCTAATGCATGCGTTGGGCGCCCATGGGGTATTGGAGTTCCCCGAGCAGCACCTCTCAACCAGTCAACTCAAATCATTTAGCGAGCGATTTGGAGAGCTCTATATAAGCCCGGGAGGCAGAGCACAGGCGAACGGCCATCCCGAGGTGATGATTCTGTCGAACATGACGAAAGATGGCCAAGCGGTGGGGCTAAAAGATGCGGGCCAATCCTGGCACACCGACATGTCATACGCCAAGATGATTGCACTTGCGAACGTCCTGTACGGTACGACCATTCCACACAGAAACGGAAGACCCTTGGGTGCAACGCAATTCCGAGACATGCATGCGGCGTATGAACAACTGCCTCTTGAGTTGAAACAAACGCTCGCAAACAAAACCATCACCCATGATTTCAATAAGTTTTGGGAAATGATGCGTGCGAGACCTGGAAGTACTCGACCTGCGCTCAGCGATCGCGAGCGACAGGCACGCCCCCCTTCTGTGCATCCCGCTGTACTCACTCACCCGATTACCGGAAAAAAAGTGCTGTACGCCAACCCCGGCTACGCAATGCACATTAGCGATATGTCGGAAGACGAGAGTAAGACAACCCTTGATTTTCTATTTGCGCACCAACTACAGGACAAGTTCTTATACACCTATGCGTGGAAGAAGAATTCGCTACTGATGTGGGACAACATCGGTACGACCCACAATGCTGTAGCAGACTACGAGCCGCATGAGCATCGATACATCGAACGATGCCAAGTTATGGCAACTCGCCTTTACGGTGAAAAGGGCACCGCCCATCCAATTATGTTCACTTCAGGGAGCTCGTCATGAAACGCGCAGCACTTATTGTCTGTCTGGGGCTACTCGCCTGCGCAATTTCCTTTAGCGCACGCAGCCAGACACGTGAATTTCCCGACAAGCCGTTACGACTGGTCGTCGCATATGCGCCAGGTGGTGCAACCGATATTGTTGCGCGGATGTTGGCGCAAGAGCTTACCCAGATCCTCGGCCAATCCGTCATCGTTGAAAACAAGGCGGGAGGTGGGACACTCGTTGGGTCAGACTCAGTCCGACGCGCACCGGCAGATGGCTACACCCTGCTGTTCGGTACAAACGCTTTTATCATCACACCACTTCTACACAACGGACCCACTTACGATCCGATTAAAGATTTCTCGCATGTTTCGCTCACCACGATCCAACCCCTCGCACTGCTTGTATCACCAAGCCTGAATATCAAATCTGTTTCAGAGCTTGTGCAATACGCAAAAGCCAATCCTGGCAAAATTAATTTTGCCTCATCCGGTAATGGCTCAGCCCAGCATTTAGCAGGCGAGGCATTTCGTAGTGCCGCAAATATTGATATCACGCACGTCCCCTATAAGGGAGCTGGACCTGCCCTGATTGACCTACTTGCCGGCCGTGTCGACATTATGTTTACATCGATGGTTGGCAATACTGATCACATCAAGCATGGGCGCCTAATCATGGTCGCAACCACAGGGCAAAAGCGGAGCGTCGCAACGCCTGACACCCCAAGCGTGTCTGAATTCCTGCCTGGATATCAGGCATACACTTGGCAGGGTGTGATTGCACCTGCTCAAACGCCCGAGCCAACTATTGCGAAGCTGAACGCTGCAATCAAAAAAGCCACGAGCACGCCAGCATTCTATGAGAAGTTAAATGCCCAAGGTATGGAAGTCCAAACCTCATCTCCACAAGAGATGCGGACACGACTTGCAGCTGAATCGTTGGAATATCAGTCTTTATTGAGCAAAACTCAAACTAGCATTAAGTAGCAAAAAAAGTAAAAACCACTCAATTAACTATTTTTTTCGGACGACACATGACGACCTTTACATCAAAGCGTTTCTCCCAGCTCACCCTCGAGACGGTTGCTCCAGAGTCAGTCGGCCTCGCAAAGGAAATTCTTGACATTTCCAGCATTGGCTTAGGCGGCCCCTACAACGTCATGTTGCGCAGCCCTATATTTGCCGATCGCATCAAACGCTTGTTGGACTATTTGCGCTTTGGTTCATCACTCCCCATGCGTCTCAACGAATTTGCGATTCTGATACAAGCGCGAATCTGGACATCCCAAGTTGAGTGGTTTGCGCACTACCCAATCGCGTTGCGCAACGGTTTACCCGCCCACGTCGCAGACGATCTCAAAGAAAATATTCGACCACGCAACATGCAGCCCGACGAAGCAGCGGTCTATGACGTGTGCATGACGATGACCAAAACCCATGAAATCAGCGACGAACTATTCAACCACGCTAAAGAAGTGCTGGGCGAACAACAACTTGTTGACCTCATCGCGGTCAGTGGCACTTATGTGACGATTGCCATGTTGCTAAGCCTAGGCGAAGAGCCTATTCCGGCCGGTAAACCACTACCTTTTCCCGAGAAAGCACGCTAATCATCGATATCAAAGTGATCGTTCGGCAGGTTAGATACCTTCCGTTCGGTCGCCAGCTGAAAGGCTTGCTCTAGACTTCGCGTAAAGCTCTTGATGTCAAACAATGAGCCAGAGAGCAATTGTTGCTGCAGCTTGACGCGAAGCGCAGCTAGCCGAGCAGGATCTTTCGCTAACGCGATGGCAGCTTGCGCATACCCCTCCAAATCGCTCGTGATCAGCTCTTTAAGATCAAGCGCCAATAGGAGACTGGCACCCACTCGTCCCGCATAGGAACGTCCTTTGCAAGTCAGCACAGGTACGCCAGCCCAGAGCGCATCGCTGGCTGTTGTGTGAGCGTTATAGGGCAACGCATCAATAAACAAATCAGCAACACGCTGCCGCGCCAAATGATCGCTCATTGATTCAATTCGACTGGCAAAAACAAGTCGCGCACCATCGACGCCCCGCTCTTGCGCAGCGGCTCTCAGGTTCTGCGCAGTCTGTGCAGTTGCCTCGCGAAGCCACAATACGCTCCCAGGAACTGATTGCAAAATCCGCATCCAGCAATCGAACATAACTGGATTGATCTTGTAATTATTGTTAAAGCAGCAAAACACAAAACCCGTAGCAGGCAGGCCGAGCTCGTCTCTGGAAAAAACGCGCTCGGACGGTTTGCGGCCCGGGTCATTTGCTTGGTAGCTATGGGGGAGCCTGATGAATTTTTCAGTGTAGTGCTCAGCATCCGCCGGTTCAGCAATCGTCTTATCCACCAAGACATAGTCCATCTCCGGGATACCCGTCGTACCGGGGTAGCCCAGATAGCTCATTTGAATCGGTGCGACTCGGGCCAAAAATACACCAGGGCGACATCCCTTGGTCAAACCCGTCAAGTCAACCGCGATATCAAGATCGCACTCACGCGCACGCGTGATCAGTTGTGAATCTGTACAGTCCTTCACATCCAGAAAGTGATCGAAGGTTTTTTCTAGACGCAAGCGCATCTCATCTTGCGTATCAGGCCCGAACGAAAATGCGAAGATCTCAAACCGAGAACGATCGTGTGCTTCAAACAATCCCGCCGTCAAATAGGCGACGGGATGATTACAAAAATCACCAGAAAAATATCCAATTTTGAGCTTTGTGTTCGCCGGGCGCTCTTTAGGAACCCACGCAGCGCGAGGCCTTTTGTGCGCTGAGTCAATCCACGCTTGTGCCACCCGCTTATGCAAAACAACATCATCGGTGAGAGACAGCAATGGAAAAGGTAGGCAAACCGGCTGGCCCGCCTCTAAATCGCGCAACAACGCCTCTAAGCGGGATTGATAATCACCCCACTTGCATTGCTGCATATTGACATGGAGCAACGTGCCAGCGAGATAGGGAATTGCGGGGTCAATTGATAACGCGTCGGTATAACTCTGAACCGCAGCCTCGTTATCACGCAATTCGACAAGCGCATTCCCACGGTTCATCAAGGCTTGCGGGTAAAACGGCTCAATCGCTAAGGCGTGGTCATAACTTTCGACGGCGTCTCGCCACTGCCCCAAACGGCCGTAAGCGTTTCCTCGATTATAAAAAGCAGCTGCGTACTGAGGTGCAATCTCAAGCGCACGTGCATAGCTTATCAATGCCTCAGGCACACGACCTAGCGCTTGCAGCAAGTCGCCTCGATTGTTATGCGCTTCCGCATAATTAGGATCTAACGCAATCGCACGATCGTAGCTCGCTAGCGCCGAAGTAAGCTTGCGCTGGTCCTGAAGCACATTGCCATAATTGTTATGCGCAGAAGCAACGTCCGGATCGATTTTTAAGGCTTTTCCGATCAAAACAGCAGCCCGCTCGAGCTGCCCTTGCTGGTATGCAACCAACCCCAGCATGTGCACCGCATCGAAATGATTGGGATGCAACTTAAGCACGCGCTCGTACAGAGCCCGTGCTTGCTCAAGGGAGCCCTGCTGATGCGCCGCAAGCCCCTGCTCGAGTTTGGCTTGGGCCTTCATAACATCAACGGTCCTTGTTCTTAATCCGCGTGTACACCGTATTCACTACCGTGGCGCGCACCGGATCACTCAGTCCGCTCGCTGGTTTTGGTGTGGAAGTGTCCTTTTTGGGTTTTTTGGACTCTTTGTTCGACTTTTGCTGACCTTTAGCCATGATTGTCTCTGAGAGTTAAACGATAATCTAGTGTACAGGTCTATCGAAAAAACTCCCAATGCCCGCGTCAATTTGCATTCCCGCATCTGAGATCGAAATCACTGCCATGCGCGCACAAGGCGCAGGCGGTCAAAACGTCAATAAGGTGTCAAGCGCCATCCACCTGCGGTTTCATATACCTACGTCCTCGCTGCCCGCGGGGGTCAAGGTGCGTTTGCTTGCGCTCAAAGATGGACGCATTAACCGCGACGGCGCAATCGTCATCAAAGCACAGTCGCATCGCAGCCAGGATCTGAATCGCAGTGATGCGATCGATCGACTGCATGAACTGGTTAACAGCGTCGCACGTCCACCAAAGACACGTCACGCCACGCAACCCACCTTTGGCTCGCGTCAGCGTCGTCTAGAAAGCAAGCGAAAGCACTCAGAAGTCAAAACACTTAGAGGAAAGTCGGAGTACTAATCATGAATATCCCCCTATTCCCACTAGGCATGACGCTATTTCCTGATGGATTGGCCGCACTAAAGATCTTTGAAGTCAGGTATCTCGATATGACTCGCTCGAGTTTTCGGGAAGGCACACCCTTTGGCATCGTGACGCTCAACCAAGGGGCTGAAGTACGTCAACCGACCGAACAAATCTCATTTGCAGACATCGGCACTTTGGCCGAGATCGTGGATTTCGAGGCAATACAACCCAGCCTGTACTCCATTCGCTGCCGCGGTCAATCCAGATTTAAGGTCGACCATGCCGAACAAATGCCGAACGGCCTTTGGCGCGCTGATGTAACGTGCATCGACGAGGATACAGCCATTGAGATCCCCCCTGAGCTTGCAAAAAGTGCGACAACACTACAACGTGTTTTGCAATCTATCGATGAGCAAGCGGTGCCAGACGAGCAGCGCCCAATACTTAAGCCCTATCGTCTGAACGATTGTGGCTGGGTGAGCAATCGCTGGGCTGAGTTACTCAACCTGAATGCCCAGCAAAAACAACATCTGATGACGCTAGAAAATCCGCGGCTAAGACTAGATTTAGTTCAAGAGCTACTCGAAGAAATGGGGGCCTTTCGGCCCCCAGCGTAATGCGCATCAAATTAGACGAACTAGGTCAAGGAAGCACAGAAAGCGTGAATGCGGTTACAGGCATCTTCGAGAATGGCGTCAGACGTCGCGTATGAAATACGGAAATATGGCGCCAAGCCAAAGGCCTCACCAGGCACAACGGCCACCAGTTTTTCGTCTAGCAAGGCTGTTGCAAAATCGAGATCTGTATTGATTTTTTTGCCCTTGGGCGTCGTCTTGCCAAGTGTGCCCGCACAGCTCGGATAAACGTAAAAAGCGCCCTGCGGCTTTAAACATGTAATACCGGGACACTCATTGAGCATGCGCACCACCATGTCACGGCGACGCTGAAAAATCACGTTGTGTTTAGCAATGAAATCTTGGGGGCCATTCAACGCCTCGACCGCAGCCGCCTGACTAATAGACGAGGGGTTCGAGGTTGACTGTGACTGTATCGTTGACATCGCGGCAATCAGCCAGCTTGGGCCATGACCATAGCCAATTCTCCAGCCGGTCATGCAGTACGCCTTGGACACGCCATTGACGGTCAAGATTCGATCAGCGATGGCTGGTGCCGCTTGCGCCAGAGTGCAAAACGTTGTGCCGTCAAATAACAGCTTCTCGTACATGTCATCGACCATGACCAGCACATTTGGATGTTTTTTGAGCACGTCCCCCAGCTCACGCAACTCTTGCTCCGTATAGACTGAACCAGTCGGATTGGAGGGTGAATTCAAGATCAACCAACGCGTGCGTGGTGTGATCGCCTTATCTAACTGAGCCGGTGTAATTTTAAAATTGGTTTCGGCACCGCAGGCAACGGTAACGGCCTTACCGCCCGCCAGGATAGCCATATCGGGATAACTTACCCAGCAAGGCGCGGGAATCAACACTTCGTCACCCTCTCCCAAGGTTGCGACCAAAGCGTTAAACAAAACCTGTTTGCCGCCCGTGCCGATGATCACATCGTCGGGGTTGATCTTCATCGCATGATCACGCAAGAACTTCGCTGCAATTGCCTTTTTAAGCTCTACGGTCCCGTTCACTGGGGTGTAGCGTGTTTGCCCGGCTCGGATCGCTGCAATACCAGCCTCACAAATATTGGCTGGGGTGTCCATATCAGGCTCGCCTTGGGCGAGCACAATCACATCCAATCCTTTCGCTTTGAGCGCCTTCGCATTGTCTGTAACAGCAAGAGTCGGCGATGGTCTAACCAGAGCCATACGTGGTGAAAGCAATGCAGCGCTCATGTTTCTCTCCAAAATACGCGATAAATTAGCGAAAAGTCTTGGACGAAATATAACCTAAGGCATCGCCTATCGCGATCTAGCCCTCCTCTAAGCCCAATGCACCAAGACAGGTGCTCGCATGGTATCGTGGAAAAAATTTTACGGAGACCCACATGATCACAAAAAACCGATTAATTCAGCGCCTATTTGCATGCGCCGCCGTGTCGTTAGCAACCGTGGCCACCCCAAGTCTCGCTCAGAATAAATATCCTGATCGCCCTGTCAAAATTATCGTGGGCTTCGCCCCTGGCGGCCCAACCGATATCGTGGCCCGCCTCATCGGAAACCGTTTAGAAAAAGCACTTGGACAGCCTTTCGTAATCGAAAACAAGCCGGGCGGCGGTTCGAATATTGGCACGCAGGAAGCGGCGCGGGCTAAACCAGATGGCTACACACTATTTTTAGGAACGGTGGCTAACGCGACCAACCTCTCGACATACAAAAAGCTCAACTACGACACACTAAGAGACTTTATACCGATCAGTCAGCTTGTCTCCTCACCGAGCATCCTGGTTGCCAACAATGATCAACCTTTCAAAACCTTGCCAGAACTGATTGCCTACGCGAAGGCTAATCCTGGAAAACTTGCATACGCGACATCTGGCGCTGGTGGCTCACCGCACCTTGCTGCAGAAATGCTCAATATGCGTGCGGGGATTGATACGCTGCACGTCCCCTACAAAGGCGCATCTCCAGCAATGAACGATGTGATCGGCGGACAAGTCGCGATCGGCTTCAAAACAGCCTCGGGCGTGACGACAACGATTCAAGCCGGTAAGTTGCGCGCCATTGCTGTGGCTGGACGCGAACGTATGCCCCAACTACCCAATGTGCCCACCTTAATTGAACTTGGCTTTCCTGATTTTGAAGTGAGCTCCTGGAGCGGTTTGATGGCGCCGGCGGGGACACCTCCTGAAATCATCAACCTGCTGGCTAAGACCACTATTGAAATTATGAAGTCGCCAGATGTCCGCAAGCAATTAGAAGGCATCGGCGCCTTCCCGGTGGGCAGCACCCCCGAAGAGTTTAAAAAATACATCGAGGCCGAAATTAAAAAATGGGCAATCGTCGCCAAGACTGCAAAAATCGAACTTTGATCACTATTTACCTCTCCTAAGGCAACAAATGGGAACTTTTAGAACTTTTCTTTTCGCACCGGCGAACCACCCTCGACGGACTGAAAAAGCATTCACGCTCGGAGCTGACGCAGTCATCCTCGATCTTGAGGATGCTTGTGCCGTGTCAGAAAAAATCCCTAGCCGTGCAAAAGTTGTAGAAGCGATGCAACTGCCACGGACCTGCCTTGGATACGTTCGTGTCAATCCGATGTCGACCATCTATGCCTACGGAGATTTACAAGAAACTATTCAAGCCGGTCTTGATGGCGTGGTCTTACCGAAAGTGGAAACTGCTGCAGAGGCACAAACTGCCGACTGGCTGATCACACAGCTCGAGCGCGAACGTGGGCTTGAACTGGGCAGTATAGACCTCATGCCCATCATCGAAACAGCGCTTGGCGTCGCGAACTTGGCAAGCATTCTTGCTACAACGGGCCGCATTAAGCGGGTTGCCTTTGGCGCTGGGGACTTCACGCTCGACTTGGGTCTGCGTTGGTCACGTAACGAACTAGAACTTCTGACCTACAGAAATCAAATTGCGTTGCTGTCACGCGCTGCAGGCAAAGAGCCACCAATCGATACAGTCTGGGTTGACCTGAAAGATGCAGAGGGCTTTGAGCAATCAACGCTTCACATCAAAGATCTGGGTTACCAAGGCAAGATGTGTATTCACCCTGATCAAATTGCTGTTGCCAACCGCTGCTTCACGCCTACTGCCGAACAGGTCGCCCGAGCGCAACGCGTCGTCGATGCGTTTGCTGCGGCCGAGGCAGCCGGCTCCTCGTCAATCCAACTAGACGGGCAGTTCATCGACTACCCCATCGTGTACGCCGCTCAACGCGTGCTGGCCATCCACGAAAAGATTGCCAAGCTCGCCGTGTGATAACGTCGTCGATCAACAAAACCCCACCTATTTTTTCTAGATACACATCATGACAACCACCACTCCACAATACATCACGCTCGGAAATAGCGGCCTGCGCGTACCGCGTCTTTGGTTAGGAGCGATGATGTTTGGCGACCAGACAGACGAAAACGTCGCGCGCGAGATGGTAGCTGTCACACGTGACGCAGGGCTCAACGCGATCGACACTGCTGATAATTACGCGAATGGCGAATCTGAGCGTATGGTGGGACGACTGATTGCAAAAGATCGCTCGCGCTGGGTGCTCGCCACCAAAGTGGCCAACGCAATCGGCAAGGAGCCAAACGACAAGGGATTGTCCCGACGCTGGGTCACCCAAGAAGTGGATAACAGCCTCACGCGTCTCGGCACTGACTGGATCGATGTGTACTACATGCACAAAGATGACGAAGTCACGCCAATCGAAGAAACCTTATCGACCTTTGCCAGACTCATTGAGCAAGGAAAGATTCGCTATTACGGGATTTCTAATTTCCGTGGTTGGCGTGTCGCCCGGATGGTCGAGACAGCAAGAAGGATGGGGATCCCACAGCCGATCGTCTGCCAGCCACCGTACAGCGCCGTCACACGGCTGATCGAAACGGAAGTGATTCCTGCCTGTGAACATTACGGTGTAGGCGTTGTAGCCTACAGCCCCCTGGCGCGCGGCGTCCTCACAGGAAAATACGCACCAAACGTAGAACCTGATGCGCAAAGTCGAGCCGGACGCGGTGATCGCCGGATCCATCAAACGGAGTTCCGTCCTGAATCCCTCGAAATTGCGAATGCCCTGAAAAAGCATGCTGAAAGCCGTAACCTGAGTGCCACACAGTTTGCAATTGCCTGGGCACTCAACAACAAGCTCTTAAGTGGCGTCATCGGCGGCCCACGCACTCTTGAACAATGGAAGGACTATGTGGCTGCATTAGCTGTGCAATTACAGCCTGAAGATGAGGCCCTCGTGGACTCACTCGTGCCACCCGGCTATGCCTCAACGCACGGCTTTGTCGACCCACAGTATCCAATCAAGGGGCGCAAACCGCGTTAATACAAATTCACGCCTAAAACAGACGTATTTCGCAGCAGTTTTAAGGTGATAATAAGCGCTTGGAAACATCCTTGTATGCATCATGACCAAGCGCGACATCGTTATTCGGCGAATCATCTATTTGCGAGGGCCAAACATTTGGGCCTACCGCGCCACGATCGAGGCGCTGGTCGATATCGGCGATCTAGAGGACTGCCCTTCTGATAAAGTCCCTGGTCTGTACGAGCGACTGACCACCATGATCCCAAGCTTGATTGAGCACCGCTGCAGTCCCGGTGTGCGTGGTGGCTTTTTAATGCGCCTCAAAGAGGGCACTTGGCCCTGCCACATTATGGAGCATGTTGCGCTAGCACTCCAAGACTTGGCGGGTGTGCCTGGCTACGGATTTGGGCGCGCGCGCGAAACTGAAGAGCGCGGCGTGTACAAAGTCATGGTGAGCGGATGGCAAGAAGACGTCACGCGCGCTGCACTGTACACAGCCCGTGATTTAGTTCTCGCAGCGATTGAAGACCAACCTTATGATTTTGACGCAGCGCTTGAGGCGCTGCGTGATCTCGCGCAAGATCTATGCCTGGGACCCAGCACCGCCTCGATGGTGCTTGCGGCCGATGATCGGCAAATCGCCGCCATCCGCTTAAGTTCTGCAAATCTCGTTCAATTTGGCTATGGCGCTAAGCAGCGCCGCATCTGGACTGCAGAAACAGACCAGACAAGTGCGATTGCCGAGACGATCTCGCGCGACAAAGATCTGACGAAATCGCTTCTTGAGGCTTGCGGCGTGCCCATACCTCATGGCCGTGCTGTCGACAGCGCCGCTGACGCTTGGGATGCCGCTCAAGATATTGGGCTGCCCGTCGTCGTCAAGCCGCTTGATGGCAATCATGGGCGAGGCGTCTTCATCAATCTGGAAACGCAACAAGAAATTGAAGCCGCCTACGAAGTCGCCGTGGATGAAGGTTCGGGCGTCCTCGTTGAGAAATTCATCCGAGGCAACGAGCATCGCTTGCTCGTCGTGGGCGGCAAGCTCGCTGCCGCGGCGAAGGGCCAGATGGCAAGCGTGACTGGTGATGGCAAACAAACGGTCAACGAACTGATTGCCTCACAGATCAACTCTGATCCGCGTCGTGGAAGCGGCGAAGAGCAACCACTGAACCCCGTTCGGATCGACTCCGCCGCACGACTGGAACTTAAGCGTCAAGGCTTTCATGCTGACAGCGTGATCCCGGCCGGACGTGAGGTATTAATTCAGCGTAATGGAAACGTCGCCTTCGACTGCACGAGTGAAGTGCATCCTGAAGTCGCTGCAATGGCTGCGCTTGCGGCAAAGACTGTTGGCCTGGATATCGCTGGCATCGACTTGGTCGCTGAAGACATTTCTAAGCCTTTGCTCGGGCAAGGTGCTGCAATAGTAGAGGTCAACGCGGGCCCCGGCCTGCTCATGCATCTCAAGCCAGCCGAAGGCACACCGCAACCGGTTGGGCGTGCAATCATTGATCACATCTTCCCTGGTGACGAGAACGGCAGTATCCCGCTCATTGGTGTCACTGGATCGAGCGGTACCACCGAAGTGTCTAATCTAGTCTTTCACCTCCTCAAACAGAGTGGCGATTGTGTTGCCCTGGCCAGTACCTCCGGACTGTATGTCGGTGATCGCGTACTAAACCAGCAGGACAGCGCGAACTGGAAACAGGCGCAACGGGTCTTACTAAACAAAGACGTCGAAGCAGCGGTGATTGAGAATCAAGGCATGCAAATTCTGACTGAAGGGCTTGCCTATGAACACTGTAGTGTCGGCATTGTCACCAATATCGCATACTCTGATGCATACAAACATCCGGATGTTGCCTATCACGCCTTCGAAGATGCTGAGGATCTAATCAAGATCTTCCGTACACAAGTCGATGTCGTGTACACAACAGGTCACGGGATCCTCAACGCACAAGACGAAAACGTTGTTGCCTTGGCCGAGTACTGCGATGGCGAGGTCGTTTTCTATGCGAGCTCGCCTGACAACAAAGTTTTGCAAGAGCACGTTGCTGCTGGCAAACGTGCCGTCACGGTAGAAAGCGCACACATAACACTGATAACCGGGACTGAGCGCCTTGCGGTCTTTTCGCTCGATGCGCTCTCCCCTAAAGCCAGAAACTCCCCCCAAACGCTCGAGACAATTCTGGCATCTGCGGCAGCCGCCTGGGTATCAAAACTTTCGGTCGAACAAATCCGGGGAGGACTGGCCTCTTATGTGTTTTAGCTCAACCCTTTAAACAGCATGGGGACCGTCATTTCGGGCGGAATTCCTTAGTAAAATAGTCAGTTATTTATTCATATTCACAAAGGCCCATCCAGCATGACTGCCCGCACCTCTTGCCACCGCCTTCAGGTCGCCACCCCACTCTACAACTTCATCGAACAACAAGTACTTCCGGGGACTGGCGTCACCAGTGCCGATTTCTGGAAGGGCTTCGATGCAATCGTGCACGACCTTGGTCCTAAAAATGCAGCACTACTGGCCGAGCGTGATCGGATTCAAACTGAAATGGACGCATGGCATCGCGCGCATCCTGGTCCTATTCAGGATATGCCTGCCTACAAGGCGTTTCTAACGAAAATTGGCTACCTTGCTCCCATTCCCGCCAACGCAAAAGCGACGACGACCAATGTCGATGCCGAGTTAGCACTACAGGCTGGACCTCAGCTCGTCGTTCCTGTTCTCAATGCGCGCTATGCACTGAATGCCGCCAATGCACGCTGGGGTTCCTTATACGACGCGCTGTACGGCACCGATGCTATCTCGGAAGACGGCGGTGCAACGCGCGCAGGCGGCTATAACCCCGTGCGCGGAGCCAAGGTGATCGCCTATGGACGCAAGTTCCTCGATCAAGCTGCGCCCCTCGCATCTGGGTCACATGGTGAAGTAACACGCTACGCAGTCAAAGCCGGAACCTTAACCGCGACGCTCAAGAATGGCTCAATCACTGGGCTTGCTGATGGCAACAAATTTGTTGGGTACCAAGGCGATGCGTCTGCTCCGAGTGCAATACTGCTTGTTAATCACGGACTGCATATTGACATTCAAATCGACAGCACCACCAGCATTGGTCAAACGGATCCAGCCGGTGTCAGCGACATTATTCTCGAAGCTGCACTGTCGACCATTCTCGACTTGGAAGACTCTGTTGCCGTGGTTGATGCTGACGATAAAGTGTTGGCCTACAGCAATTGGCTTGGCATCTTAAAGGGCACCCTAGTAGAAAGCGTGAGCAAAGGCGGCAAAACTTTTAATCGCACATTGAACGCTGATCGCAAGTACACGGCAGCGGCCGGCGCGCATTCCGCTAAAGATGGCGTGATCACGCTGCACGGCAGGTCCTTATTGTTTCTGCGCAACGTTGGCCATCTCATGACCAACCCAGCGATCATCGATGGCAACGGCCAAGAAATCTTTGAGGGCATTCTGGATGCTGTCGTCACAGTCGCGATCGCTCTGCACGATTTAAAGAGAAACAAAGAGCACGCGTTCGGCAATTCGCGTACAGGCTCGGTTTATATCGTCAAGCCCAAGATGCATGGCCCTGCAGAAGTCGCGTTTGCGAATGAACTGTTTGGCCGTGTTGAGGCCATTCTTGGCTTGCCAGCAAACACCGTCAAACTCGGCATCATGGATGAGGAGCGCCGCACGAGCGTCAATCTCAAGGCCTGCATCAACGCAGCACCAGCACGTGTGGCCTTCATCAACACAGGGTTCCTTGATCGAACCGGCGATGAAATGCACACAGCGATGCAAGCTGGGCCAATGATCCGCAAGGGCGATATGAAGTCCAGCGCTTGGCTGTCCGCTTACGAGCGCAGCAACGTATTGACTGGCTTGTCATGCGGACTGCGCGGTCGTGCACAAATCGGTAAAGGTATGTGGGCGATGCCAGACCTGATGGCGGCAATGCTTGAACAAAAAATTGCGCACCCGAAAGCCGGCGCCAATACAGCGTGGGTACCCTCGCCTACGGCTGCAACCTTACATGCCTTGCACTATCACCAAGTGGATGTGTCAGCGGTTCAGTCCGAACTTGAAAAACTTGATGCGCCCGTAGAAATTGATCGTCTACTCAACGATATTTTACAAATTCCCGTCGCAGCCAAACCAGCATGGTCGGCCGCTGACATTCAGCAAGAACTCGACAACAATGCGCAGGGGATTCTTGGTTACGTGGTTCGCTGGATTGATCAAGGTGTCGGTTGCTCGAAAGTCCCAGACATTCATAACGTCGGCCTGATGGAAGACCGCGCAACACTGCGCATTTCGAGCCAGCACATTGCCAACTGGCTTCACCATGGCATTGTGACTGAGGCGCAGGTTAACGAAACCTTGCAACGCATGGCGAAAGTCGTGGATGGTCAAAATGCGGGTGATCCGCTTTATAAGCCAATGGCACCAAATTTTGAAGCATCCTACGCTTATCGCGCGGCGCGAGACCTGGTACTAAAAGGACTCGAGCAGCCTAGCGGTTACACCGAGCCTCTATTGCATGCTTGGCGTCTCAAAGTTAAAGCACAAGCCTAACCAGTCGATCAACAAAGGAAATTTGATGAACGCACCCGTCCCAAATCTAGATACCGCTCAAGTTCTCTCTTCGGTAACGCAGGCCTGGGACGAGGATCTTGTCGGGCAGTTGAGCGAATATATTGAAATCCCGGCGAAATCTCCTGCCTTTGATCCAGACTGGCTTAAGGCGGGATACCTCGACACCGTCTTGCAGCGCGCAGCAAACTGGATCGAAGCGCAAAAGGTACCCGGACTAACGCTCGAGGTCCTTCGACTGCCAGGTCGTACACCTGTGATGTTCTTTGACGTTGCAGCTACTCGGACGACAACGCCTAGCAGCCAAACCATTCTTATGTATGGTCACCTGGATAAACAACCGGAGTTCGACGGTTGGCGGGCGGGGCTGGGTCCATGGACACCTAAGTATCTGGATGGCAAGCTTTACGGACGTGGGGGTGCTGATGATGGCTATGCAGCCTATGCAGCAATTACCGCTATACAGGCACTTAAAGAACAGAAGGTCGAGCACCCTCGGATTGTGGGTTTGATTGAAACCTGTGAAGAAAGTGGCTCGCCTGACTTGCTGCCTTACATCGATGTTTTAAAACCCAAAATGGGCGATGTAGGCTTAGTCATTTGTCTGGATAGCGGCGCAGGCAACTACGATCAGTTATGGCTGACGACGAGCCTACGCGGTATGGCTGCAGGTGTGCTGAAAGTCGAAATTCTTACGGAAGGCATTCATTCCGGCGATGCGTCGGGGCTAGTGCCCTCAAGCTTTCGCATCATGCGACAAGTGCTCGATCGTCTAGAAGATAGCGAAACCGGTAGGCTATTGCCACAGAGCTTTCATTGCGAGATGCCAGTGGAGCGCAAACAACAAGCGCAGGCAACAGCCGCAATACTTGGAGATCAGATCTACAAGCGCTTCCCTTGGGCACACCATGACTGCGGTGGCTCAACGCTGTTTGCTATCCCCACCACACTAGATCCTGTCGAGGCACTCGTGCGGCGAACTTGGATGCCAACGCTTAGCGTCACCGGTGCGGAGGGCTTCCCAGCACTCAAAGACGCAGGCAACGTTTTACGTCCCTACACAGCCTTCAAACTGAGCTTAAGACTGCCTCCGCTTATCGACGCCGCTGCAGCCGTCACCGAACTAAAGACGCTGCTCGAGGACAATGCACCCTATCAAGCCAAGGTCACCTTCCACGCTGAAGGTGCATCGAGCGGCTGGAACGCGCCTAGCACTGCACCGTGGTTTGAGCAGGCACTCAACAGCGCGAGCATGGCGCACTTTGAAGCACCCGTTGGATACATTGGTCAAGGCGGTACGATTCCACTGATGAACTTGCTGAGCCAAGGTTTCCCCAAAGCGCAGATGATGGTGTGTGGCGTGCTAGGACCGAAATCGAATGCACACGGACCAAATGAGTTTTTACATGTACCTTATGCGAAGAAACTCACTGCCGCAGTGGCACAAGTGATGGCGCAGTTCCCCTCCTAAACTTAAAAAAACTCATCATGACAAGCGCAGCAACTCTCATTATTCGTAACGGACTCATCGTTGACGGCACAGGTGGGAAACCATTTGTTGGAGACGTCAAGATAGTTGATGGAATCATCGCCCAAGTGGGCACAGTCTCCGGCACGGCAGACAAAGAGATAGACGCGAAAGGCATGCTGGTCACACCGGGCTTCGTAGATATCCACACACACTATGACGGACAGGTGACATGGAGCAATAAGCTTGCATCCTCGTCCCAGTTAGGTGTGACAACAGTAGTCATGGGTAACTGTGGTGTGGGTTTTGCTCCCTGTAAAGAAGAGCATCGTGGCATCATGATGCGACTCATGGAAGGCGTGGAAGACATCCCTGGCATCGTGCTTGAGGAAGGGTTGCCCTGGAACTGGAGTACTTTTCCTGAGTATCTCGACGCTTTGGAAGCACGACAATTCGATATCGATGTGGCAACACAAATCGGTCATGCGCCACTGCGTATTCATGTCATGGGTGATCGTGGGGCAGCGCGCGAGCCCGCCACCGCGAAAGACAATGCAGAGATGGCCCGCCTTGCGGCAGAGGCCGTCAAAGCAGGTGCGCTTGGATTTACTACCTCGCGCACCATCCTGCACCGTAGCAGCGATGGAAGCCAAACACCAAGCCTGGGCGCTGCCGAAAGTGAGTTGACCGCGATTGCGAAAGGACTCGGAGACATTGGCTTAGGCACGCTGCAGTTGGTGACTGACTTCGACGAGGTCGATGCTGAGTTCGCCATGTTGCGCCGGATTGTCGAAGTTTCCGGTCGTCCTCTTTCATTGACCTTGCTACAGCATGAACACCTCCCGAATCGCTGGCGACGTGTGATGGAACACATGCATGATGCCACGGATGCCGGGCTCAAAATGAAAGCGCAAGTTGGAGCCCGCCCCGTCGCACTCATTTTCAGTTTTGCGCTATCGCTTTGTCCGTTCACGCAACTTCCCTCATTTGAAGCGCTCAGGAATCTGAGCCCTGAGGAACGCCTTAAAAAGTTACGCGACCCAGCTGTTCGAGAAAAGATTCTCGCTGAAGAACACACCGAGGCTATGTACAAGCGTCGTGTAGCCAACTTCGAAAACCTCTACCCCCTTGGCGACCCGCCAGACTACGAGCCGGCGCCGGAAGACAGCATTGCTGCGCGTGCACGCCGAGCTGGTCAAGAACCTGCGGCTTTCGCCTACGACTATCTTCTAGGCGAGAACGGTACGGCAATGCTTTACCGCCCCCTCTATAACTATGCCGATCAAAATCACGATGTCTTAAGAGAAATGTTGCTCGATCGCGATACGGTCCCCGGCCTAAGTGATGGCGGCGCACATTACGGGTACATCTGTGACACGAGCTTTCCAACTTATTTGCTGACCCATTGGGCGCGAGACCGTACCCGCGGAGAGAAGATCCCGCTGGAAGATCTCGTCAAGTGGCAAACCCAAGATACTGCGGCAACAGTCGGACTCAATGATCGCGGACAACTCAAGCCAGGCTACAAAGGCGATATCAACATTATCGATTTTGCAAAACTGAAGCTACATGCTCCCAAAATCGTCAACGACTTGCCAGCTGGCGGCCGTCGCCTCGGACAAAGCGCTGAAGGCTTTGTGGCCACTATCGTATCGGGCGTGGTCACTTACCAGAATGGTGTGGCGACCGGAGAACTACCAGGCAAACTTATTCGCGGCGCACAACAAGCGCTTAGTACCGCAGCATAACTTTTATAACGGAGACAAGCATGGCAATTTACGAACTGCGCACCTACACCGTAACAGTAGGCAAGATGAACGATGTGATCGCACTCTACAAAGCAGAGGGCTGGCCTGCATTATCGAAACACCCACAAAAACTTTGCGGCTACTTTACGGGTGATATCGGTGCATTGAATCAACTCGTACATCTTTGGAAATTTGATGACGACGCTGACCGCCGAGCCTTTTGGGCAGGTGTTTACGGCGACCAAGCCTTCATGAACTTCGCTAAACAACTACGTCCAATGTTGCAACAACAAGAAAATAAGTTGTTACTCGGCGCGCCCTGGGGCCCTAATCCCTAACTAGTCAAATCGGGTCTCTACGCAACCAAATGCACCAAAATCGGCGATCAAATGATCGCCGATTTTTACTGGAACAGGCACCACGCAGGTGCCCGTCATCACGATTTCGCCCGCCTTGAGGTTCATACCGTGATCGAGTAATTCATTAGCGAGCCAGGCAAGTGCGATGCGAGGATCGCCAAGCACATTACTGCCGATGCCCTTAGCAACGTGTGTTCCGTTTTGCAAAACTTTTACCTGATGCTGTGACAGATCGACGCTGCGCCACTCTTGCGTGACTTCACGACCCAACACAACGAAGCATGCGCATGCAAAGTCTGCAATCAATTGAGCCTCGCCTGCTTTCGCGAAATCCATAAAGCGTGAATTAGGAATCTCAATCGCAACGTGCAGCGCTTGCACACAATCCATCACCTCGCTCACACTGAGCGGCGCAGCCGATGCACGCGTGACATCCCGTCCTATGCGAAAGGCAAACTCAGCCTCTGCAACAGCCATCGCGTTACGACTCAAGGACACGACTTGCGTCTCAGGTAAACAACGTGACTGCAGCAGGCGCCCTGCAAGCGGACCGCTCACACCGATATGCTGCTGCCCGGCTTGACTCGTTGCCGCAATCTTCCAACCCAAGGGTGCCTCCTGGCACGCGTCAAAGAGCGCTTGCTGTAAGGCGTATGCCTGCGACCTACTCTGAGGCCGGCAAGCTGGTGCAATCCCCTCAATACGAGAGTGCCCTTGCCAGGCGGGCAATAACTGATGGACTGCTTGTTGGAGTTGGGCTGTATTCATAAATAGATCTTAATAACGCATTTGAAATTCAAAGGTAATGACCACCGCATTAAGTTAACATTCCTCAGTGTGCCAGTACAGCTACAGACTTAGATCAAAGGTTTCTTCATGAAAAAAATCATGCTTGGTGCGATTTCTCGCAACTACTTCAACCTGCCTATCTGGATCGCAGCCCATCAGGGTATGTTTGAACAAGAGGGTTTGGA
>JBEDEU010000006.1:0-21604 GCA_041175585.1 Pseudomonadota bacterium
CGTTGCGCGCGTCAATTTTTCTGGCTAGGCACTCATGTTCGGATTCCTTCGTAGTTATTTTTCCAGCGATATGGCAATCGACCTCGGGACGGCCAACACGCTTATTTATGTCCGCGGTAAGGGCATTGTGCTCGACGAGCCTTCTGTGGTGGCGATTCGTCATGACGGCGGTCCCGGAGGCAAGAAAATCATTCAAGCGGTTGGTCGCGAGGCGAAACAGATGCTCGGACGTGTTCCGGGCAATATTGAAGCCATTCGACCCATGAAAGACGGTGTGATTGCCGACTTCACGGTCACCGAGCAGATGCTCAAGCAATTCATCCGTATGGTGCATCCACGTAATATGTTCGCGCCGAGCCCACGGATCATCGTTTGCGTGCCCTGCGGCTCCACACAGGTCGAACGCCGTGCGATTCGTGAGTCGGCCTTGGGTGCGGGGGCGAGTCAGGTTTATTTGATCGAAGAGCCAATGGCAGCTGCAATCGGTGCTGGCCTCAATGTCTCTGACGCGAGCGGCTCCATGGTGGTCGACATCGGTGGCGGTACAACCGAAGTTGCTGTGATTTCCCTGGGCGGTATGGTTTACAAAGGCTCTGTGCGTGTGGGCGGTGACAAATTCGACGAAGCAATCGTCAATTACATCCGTCGCAACTACGGCATGCTGATTGGTGAACCAACCGCTGAGCTGATCAAGAAAGAAATCGGATCAGCCTTCCCTGGCTCGGAAGTGCGTGAAATCGAAGTGAAGGGTCGTAACTTGGCAGAGGGTGTGCCACGCAGCTTTACCGTTTCCTCGAACGAGATTCTTGAGTCACTGACCGATCCGCTTAATCAAATCGTCTCTGCCGTCAAAATTGCTCTTGAGCAAACTCCGCCTGAGCTTGGTGCAGACATTACCGACAAGGGTATTTCTCTGACAGGTGGCGGTGCTTTGTTGCGGGATCTCGATCGTTTGTTGCAAGAGGAAACCGGCTTGCCTGTGATCGTTGCTGATGACCCACTGACTTGCGTGGTGCGTGGATGCGGTGACGCCCTTGAGCATCTGGAAAAACTAGGCGCGATATTTATTAACGACTAGTTGCCCTGAGCCTTTGTTTGTATTTAGGGGCCGGGTCACTTTGTATTGAGTCTTCATGCAACGACACGTCACCCTACGACTTTTTCGGCATGGCACCGCCGCCGAAGTTACGCTGACATTCCTGCTGCTCGTTGCAGTGGCGTTGTTGGTCACTGACGCGCTCTGGAAGGCTTCTAACCCAGTGCGTCAGACCATCGCAACAGTCGTCTATCCTTTCCAGCGGTTAGTGATGCTGCCTAAAGATGCCTTAACTGCATTTGATGGCTGGCTGAATGCCGCGTCTTTAATCAAGACCGAAAGCGAAGCGCTGCAGCGTCAGCGCATTGAAATGGCGCAGGTTGCTACCCGCGCGGCATTGTTAACCGCTGAGAACGAGCAGCTGCGACGCTTGCTAGGTGTTCTCGAAAAAGCCGCAGATCGTCCAGCAGTTGTGGTTGAGGTGCTCTATGAGCCCTCCAGCTCCTTTGTACGACGAATTGTGTTCAATAAAGGTAGTCGCGCAGGAATCGCGCCTGGCATGCCGGTGATTGATGAAAGCGGAGTAGTGGGTCAAATCACGCGTGTAACAGCTATGACCTCCGAGGCGGCGATGTTGACTGATGAGGCGGTCTCAATCCCCGTTCAGGTGTTGCGTAACGGCTTGCGGTTGATCGCTTTTGGATCAGGGTCTCCGGGAAAAGTTGAAGTGCGATATTTTTCTTCCGATGCAGATATCAAGGACGGTGACACCCTTGTGACCAGCGGTGTTGGGGGCGTGTTTCCCCCGGGTTTATTTGTTGGACGAATTGATCGAGTGGAGCGCAGTCCTGCCTCCGGTTTTGCGCGTGCGGAGGCTAAACCGCTGTCTCACCCAGAACGTAATCGGCATTTTCTGGTGCTTCAGGTTTCACTTGATGCAGATCAGGCGTTTTTGACGCCGGGTGCCGCCGCGCCTGCAGCGGAGGCGGTTCGTGCTCCAACAACCGGAAAATAGGGAGGCAACCGCTATGGCAAAGCATTCGCTGGGTACCTCTTTATCGCAAGCACGCAACTTGCACCCGCACTCGCTTGAGACGGCCATCGGTTGGCGTTATGTCTGGGCGACGACGGTCTGTATTTGGCTGTTGTCATTGTTACCTTGGCGGAACTGGCCTGTGACGCCCGATATCTTGTTGGTTGTGATCGCTTTTTGGTCTTTCCATCAACCTCGGCGCATGGGCATGGTCGCTGCCTTTTGTTTTGGTTTGACGCTAGACGTGCATGATGCTGGGCCTCTCGGTTTGCAAGCCCTGCTATATGCACTTGTGGTTTATGGCACGCAAATGCTGCATCGCCGATTGATGCGCTTTGATTTATTGAGACAGGCGATGCATTTACTTCCATTGTTTGTCGGCGCCAAGTTTGTGACGGTTCTGGTGGGCACTTTTTTGGTGAGCGCTTGGCCGGGCTGGACATGGTTGCCCGCCGTGCTGCTTACGGTTGCTTGCTGGCCGCTTGTCGGATGGTTATTACTGTTGCCTCAGCATCGTATGGACGATGCCGGTACAGGGATCGGCTAAAGTCCATCACGTATGTTTGACTTTAAAAAAACAGATCAGCTTCAAAAAAACAAATTTTTGTTTCGTGCTGTGACGGCCGGACTGTTCGCTGTCGCCTGTTTTGCTGTGCTGGTCATGCGCTTCTGGGTGTTGCAGGTGGATCGCCACGATAGCTTGTCAGCAAGGGCCGACAATAACCGTATGGCTGTTGTTCCGATTGCGCCGCGACGCGGGGACATCTTTGATCGGAACGGTGAGGTACTTGCCCGCAATGTACTGAGCTTCACGCTTGAGGTCGTTCCGGCAAAGGCTGGCAACATTGATGAGCTTCTGAGCAAGTTGACACCGATTGTGTATGTTGGTCCTGCGGATCAGCGACGTTTCAAGCGTCGGGTTGCTGAAAGCGGCCGTTACGCGGGCGTGGTGCTGCGAAATAATTTGAATGAGACCGAGGCCGCATGGTTCTCAGCACACTCGATGCGCTTTCCTGGTGTTGAGCTCAGAGCGCGTTGGGTGCGTGAGTATCCGCAAGGGCAGGCTGCCGCCCATGTGGTCGGTTATGTCGGACGTATTTCCGAGTCGGATTTGCATGCGCTTGAAGAGCGAAATGAGCTCGGCAATTATCGCGGCACCGATATCATCGGCAAAAAAGGTATTGAAAAAACCTACGAAACACTCTTACATGGCAAGACTGGGCTAGAAGAGCTAGAGATCACTGCACGTGGGCGTCCAGTGCGCGTTCTGCGTAAGCTAGACCCTGTGCCTGGTGCGAACTTGACCCTATCGCTTGATATGGGAATTCAACGTATCGCTGAGGAAGCCTTCAAGAATTTGCGAGGCGCTTTAGTGGCGATTGAGCCTTCCACCGGAGAAATTCTGGCATTCGTATCGCAACCATCTTTTGATCCTAATCTGTTTGTAGATGGGATTGATGTTGAGAGCTGGCGCCGCCTGAACGAGTCCCCTGATCACCCATTGATTAATCGCCCTGTTTACGGAACATACCCGATTGGGTCGACCTACAAGCCATTCGTGGCGCTCGCCGCACTTGAGCTAAAAAAGCGACGCGCCAATGAGCGAATCGATGACCCAGGTTTTTTTGAGTTTGCAGGCCAGAGATTTAGAAACGCGGGGTCAACAGCGTTTGGTTCCATTGACATGCACCACGCTCTGGTCGTTTCGTCAGATACCTACTTCTATTCATTGGGCCCCGAGATCGGCGTCAATGCCCTGCACGATTTCATGAAGCCCTTTGGTTTCGGTCAGCTTACGGGTGTAGATATTGAAGGAGAGCGCCGAGGCGTGTTGCCCTCAACAGAATGGAAACGTACTGCGTATAAAACGCGTGACCAGCAAAGATGGTATGCCGGCGAAACAGTATCGGTAGCTGTTGGTCAGGGATATAACGCCTTCACGCTCATGCAGCTTGCACAAGCCACGGCAGTTTTGGCCAATGATGGTGCTTACATGAAACCGCATTTGCTGCGCTCGATCCGCGATTCTCTGTCTGGTGAGCAGACTGCGGTGGCGCCTGAGACGACAAACTCTATCCCACTCAAACGAGAAAATCTTGATGTCATTAGACGTGCGCTGATTGACGTGACGGTGTCGGGTACAGCGAGTCAGGCGTTTGCAGGCGCCCCTTATCAAACAGCAGGTAAGACTGGCACCGCACAGGTCTACAGTCTGCGTGGTGCAAAGTATCAGAGCTCTGCGATCGATGAGCGCCTACGAGATCATGCTCTGTTTATGGCGTACGCGCCGGCGAAGCAACCAAAAATTGCCGTAGCGGTACTGGTTGAGAACGCCGGCTGGGGCGGGAGTGTTGCTGCTCCGATTGCGCGTAAGGTCTTTGATGCCTGGTTGTTGCGGGATCAAAAGCTGGTGCCGGCTGCAGCACCTATCGTGCAGCCGCAACGAGGTGCCCAATGAAAATGCTATTTAGGTTTTTTGTGCGGGCGATTACTGCGATCGATTGGCCCTTAATGGTTGTCCTGCTTTTGTTGGCGGGTGCCGGGCTCATCGTGATGCATTCCGCTGTGGGTGGAACCGATTGGCGTTTCGCTGATCAAGTCCGTAATTTTGCCGTAGCGCTTACGGCGATGTGGGTTGTGGCGATGACGCCGCCGCACGTGATCATTCGGTTGGCTATTCCGTTTTATGTTCTGGGAATCTTGCTGCTGCTTGGGGTCATGTTTTTTGGTGATACGAGTAAGGGCGCAACACGCTGGCTGAATTTGGGATTTACTCGAATACAGCCATCCGAGATGATGAAGATTGCGGCGCCCCTGATGCTGGTTTGGTATTTTCAGTCGCGCGAAAGCTCAGTGCGGGTACTAGATTTTTTAGTGGCTGGCACGTTGCTAGCCGTACCCTTTCTTTTGATTGTGAAGCAACCGGACCTTGGAACTGCCTTGCTTGTGTTTGGCGCAGGGTTTTGCGTCATGTATTTCGCAGGATTGTCTTTTAAGTTACTCGTACCATTATTGGTTGTCGGTGTGATCGGCATCGGAAGCATAGTGGCCTATCAGAAAGAGCTTTGCCAGCCAGAGACTACCTGGATCGGTCTACACGATTATCAGAAACATCGCGTGTGTACGTTACTTGACCCAACCACTGATCCGCTTGGTAAAGGTTTTCACATTATTCAGTCGACGATTGCTGTTGGATCCGGTGGAGTTTACGGAAAAGGCTACATGGCTGGTACCCAGAGCCAACTCGACTTCATCCCCGAACGTACAACTGACTTCATCTTTGCCGTTTTCGCAGAAGAATTTGGGTTGTATGGGGGCGTGACATTGTTAGTTTTGTATTTGGTCCTGATTGGTCGAGGTTTATCAATAGCTGTGAGTGCACCCACGCATGCAAGTCGCCTACTCGCGGGGGCGTTGACTATGGTGCTATTTGTTTATGTATTTGTAAACATCGGGATGGTGACGGGGATCTTGCCCGTGGTGGGGGTGCCGCTCCCATTTTTGAGTTACGGAGGTACTGCTTTGCTCACGATTGGAATCGCTTGTGGCATTCTCATGAGTATTAGCAAATATCGTCCTCCACAAGACGATACGCAGCGCAGTTTTATTTAAGCACCTTGTCGCTTGTGAGTCCGAGCAGTAATTTTCGGATTGGTGCCGGGAGTCCTTTGCTGGCTAACGAATCTATTTTTATCCAATGTAATACGGACTTTGCGCGACTCTTTTGCAAGGCTGTGCGTTTAGGTTCGGCCACGTGTACAAGCTGCGGCGCGATGGTTAAGCGGTAGTGGGTAAAGACATGTAAAAAAGCGGGAAGCCGCTCCGCCTTCAGGGGCTGTAGACCAAGAGAGGCGCAGACGTCAGTGCTGGATGCCTCCACAGCAAATTCGGGCAGACTCCAAAGCCCACCCCAAATCCCAGACTGCGGTCTTTCTTCTAACAGAATCTGACCAGCTTGATAGGCAATCAGCATTCCGACTGTACGCTCTGGTAGAACTTTACGCGCGCGCGCAGTCGGTAGTTCATCTGTCCGCCCCTCTTTGCGAGCGACACAATCTGATTGAATTGGACAGTCCTGGCAGCGCGGTCCGCTGCGCGTGCAAAGCGTCGCACCGAGGTCCATTAAGCCCTGAGTGTAAGTGGACATTGCATTCGGATCAGCCCGGCAGTCACGTGCAGACGGCAACTCTTCGCGCGCCATTGACCAGAGTTGCTGCTCAACTGCGCGAGTAGTTGGGTCACCTTCGATTCCTGCGTGCCGAGCGAACACCCGCTTTACATTACCGTCAAGAATCGCTGATCGTTCGCCAAAGCAAAATGCTGCGATGGCTGCTGCTGTCGAGGGACCTATGCCCGGCAAGGTAACTAACTCGTCGGCTGTCTCCGGGAAATTCCCACCCCAATCGCTGACCACGCGCTGCGCACAGGCATGCAGGTTGCGCGCGCGTGCGTAATACCCGAGCCCTGCCCATTGGGCCATCACCTCAGGTGTTGTGGCTTGAGCAAGCTTCTTAACCGTTGGAAAATTTTTTAAGAAGCGTGTGTAGTACTCAATGACAGCCGCAACCTGCGTTTGTTGCAGCATGATTTCGGAAAGCCATACCCGATAGGGATCACGCGTCTGTTGCCAAGGCAACCCATGTCGACCGTGCAGGCGTTGCCAGGCGATCAGTCGTGGGGCAATACGCATAGTTGTTGTGTTTAAAAGCGCGTGTTGCGTTCGACGGACCAACGTGCCGATAGTGCCCCTAGGCAAGCAACCAATAAAACGGCAAGTGTCAACACAGGGATCGAAGGCAGTGCAAGGGCAAACTCTGCATCGTAGCTGCGCGCAAGGGACGCTAACGCGTCGTTGAGAGGTATGAGCGCGAACCGTGCAATCCCAATACTGATCAGTCCCGCGAGGGAGCAGGTCAGGGCACCTAGATATAAAAAGGGTCGCCGCACAAACCCTTCGGTGGCGCCCACGAGCCGAGCCACTCCGATCTCTTCGCGTTGTGAGAGTGCTTGCATGCGTACAGTGTTGAAGACCGTTGCCAGTACAACCAGCATGACACTGAGAGCAAGCAGAAAGAGCCCAACTTTGCCAAAACGCAACAAGGCCTCTAGGCGTTGCACCCACGCGCTATCTAGCTGGACGAGGTCCACATTAGGCCAAGACCGCCATATGCGGGCTAACTCTTCTGCTCGCGCGGCGAGATCCTCGCCTGGAGTGAAGGTGACCACCACGGCATCGGGCAGCGGATTGTTGGGCAGTACCTTAAGTGCCTGTTCCCACGCTGGGTTTTCGCGTAGGTCTTTTAAGGCGCGGTCCTTCGGTATGACGCGCACGCCCGAGGTTTGGTCGTGGTGCTCCGAGCGGATACGTTTAGCGAGTTGCTCTGCTGCGTTAGGTGCCGCATCAATTTTGAGGAAAATGGTGAGTTCGGGCGTGACAGACACCTGGCGCGCCACAGGCTCGACGGAGATCAAAAGTGATGCACCTAATAATGGGAGTGCTAAAGCGAGCGCGATCACTAACAGGTTAGTGAGAGAAGAGATCGGCTGGGCAATCAGCCGCCGTAGGGTGACCGCTAAGGCATAACGATGCTGACGCAGTAAGCTTTTCATCAGGCGTCCCCACCCAAAGAAGGTTCGTGTCTTTCTGGTGATTGATTCGAAACAGTATTTTTGTTTGCTGGGGCTCGTCGGTCGGCAGAATCCGCAAATCTGCCTGGATCAATTTTGAACGCTCGGGTGGCGTACTCAGCCATGAGGTCATCGTCGTGGGAGGCAATGAGCGTTGTGACCCCAACGCGGTTGAAGTCCTTAAAAACCGACATGATGCGCCGCGCTGTTTCGCGATCCAGGCTGGCCGTCGGTTCATCTGCGATCAGGATCGCTGGTCGATTGACAATTGCACGCGCAATTGCCAATCTCTGCTGCTCGCCACCTGAAAGTTCAATCGGGGGTGCGTTTTCTTTGGCCGATAAGCCAACCTTTTCCAGGGCCGCCCGGGCGCGTGCGCGGGCAATGTCTGTCGCCAAGCCCGTGACCGCTAGAGGTAGCAACACATTATCGATCACGCTGCGGTCGTATAGAAGGTGCGTATCTTGCAAAATGACGCCAACGGCACGTCGTAAATAGGGACGGGCGCGGGGCGATAGGTTTTCGAGGCGCTGTCCATTTACCTGAATTGAGCCCCGTGAGGGAGCTTCTAGGCCGCCGATTAACTTAAGTAGTGTGGATTTGCCAGCGCCCGAGGGGCCTGCGACGTACACAAACTCGCCAGGTGACACTTTGAAGCTAATGTCTGCCAGGATGCTGCGCCCTTGGCCGTAGGACTTGAAAACGTGTTGGAATTCAATCATGGTTGAACCGAATAGAAGCTATCATCATAACGCCCAGTAATGCTCATATGAGAATTATGGGGTGTTAGCACCAGTTTGGGGGCTCATTGCACTATTTTGGGAGATTGACTGCAAGGGATTTCCCCCATACATTGCCTGCATGGGTAAGGCTACCATTGGTGCCTTGCACAAATTACTAACCCGACATTCCCTAGGTTTGTCGTCCCCTGTCGTGATCTGGAGATCGACTTATGAAATTTTTAAAACTCGCACTTGTTGGCGCTGCGCTTGTTGCTGCTAACACCGCTGTTCAAGCAGGTCCAACTTTTGACGCCGTCAAGAAAAAAGGTTTTGTCCAGTGCGGCACAAACACCGGTCTGGCTGGCTTCTCGGCTCCAGATAGCAAAGGCGTCTGGTCGGGCTTGGATATTGACTTGTGCCGTGCCTTCGCCGCCACAATGTTCGGTGATTCCACAAAATTCAAAGTCACACCATTGACAGCACAACAGCGCTTCACAGCACTGCAGTCTGGCGAGATCGATGTTCTGGTCCGCAACACGACACAAACTATGACGCGCGACACATCGCTCGGTTTGATCGGTGTTGCAGTCAACTTCTATGACAGCCAGGGCATCATGGTTCGCAAGGACAGCGGCATCAAGAGCGCGAAAGAACTTAATGGCGCAACTATTTGCGTTCAACCTGGTACAACAACTGAACTGAACCTGGCTGACTGGTTCCGTGCAAACAAGTTGACCTTCAAGCCAGTTGTGATCGAAAAACTTGACGAAGTCGTTCGTGCTTTCGTTTCCGGTCGTTGCGATGCGTACACAACTGACAAGTCGGGCTTGGCATCTTCGCGTTCGTCACTCGACAAGCCTGATAACTACGTCATCTTGCCTGAGGACTTTTCGAAAGAGCCTCTCGGTCCTCTGGTCCGTCAAGGCGACGAGCAGTGGCTCAACGTTGTGCGCTGGAGCTTCAACGCAATGGTCGAAGCTGAAGAGTATGGCATCACCCAGAAAAACGTCGATGAAATGCTCAAGAGCACCAACCCCAACATTCAGCGCATTCTCGGTGTGACGCCAGGAATGGGTAAGAACTTGGGCGTGGACGAAAAGTGGGCCTACAACATCATCAAGGCAGTCGGTAACTACGGCGAAAGCTTTGAGCGCAACATCGGTAAGAACACACCCTTGAAACTCGAGCGTGGTTTGAACCAGCAGTGGACGAAAGGCGGCATTATGTACGCCTGGCCAATTCGTTAATCACTGTTGACTTAAAGGGGCGACTGCACGGGCAAGTGTTCGTGCGTCGCCCCAACTCATAATGAATCATAAAGATACTCCTCCAGCGCAGCCACCTCGTCGGCGCTTGTCCTGGAATGACCCGGGCGTTCGCTCGGTCATCTATCAGATCCTTGCCGTTGCAATTGTTGGTGGCATCGGTTGGTACCTGGTGCACAACACCATGCACAACTTGTCGGTTCGTAACATTACGACCGGTTTTGGTTTTTTAAGTCGCGAGGCAGGTTTCGCGATTGGTGAAACGCCCATTAGTTATACGCCGGCGGATACTTATGCTCGAGCGATTACTGTTGGCCTATTCAATACCTTGCGTGTCGCCTTGATCGGCATCATTCTTGCCACGCTGCTCGGCACCATTATCGGTATCGCCCGTTTATCGAAGAACTGGTTAATCCGCAAAATTTCGAGTGTATACGTCGAAGTCATGCGCAACATCCCTTTGTTGCTGCAATTGTTTTTTTGGTATGCGATTATTTCAGAGACGATGCCGGGTCCGCGCAAAGCGTATCACCCGTTGCCAGGCGTTTTTGTATCGAACCGTGGCATTCAGATGCCGACTGTTAACGGTGACGGCTTGACATGGTTGCTTGCGGGCCTTCTGCTTGCGATTGTTGTTATTTTTGGCCTGAGCCGCTGGGCACGTCTGCGTCAAGCACGCACGGGTCAGATTTTTCCGATGCTGCGTTGGGCGTTGGGTTTACTAGTCGTTTGTCCAGCGGTGGTGTGGTGGGTGAGTGGTACAGCACTTTCACTGGAAGTCCCCGAACTTAAAGGCTTCAACTTTGCGGGTGGTATGACGCTTACGCCTGAGTTTGCGGCACTGCTGTTTGGTCTTGTGATCTACACCTCTGGCTTTATCGCTGAAGTTGTCCGTTCGGGTATTCAGTCTGTCGGGCGCGGTCAGTGGGAAGCGGCGGGTGCCTTGGGCCTGAAGAGCAGCTTGGTGCTGCGTTTGGTTGTTTTGCCACAAGCTTTGCGCGTCATCATTCCCCCGATGACAAGTCAATACCTCAACATTACCAAGAACAGCTCTTTGGCTGTGGCGATCGGATATCCCGATATTGTTTCAGTGATCAACACGACTCTGAATCAGACAGGCCAGGCGATCGAGGGGATCCTGATGATCATGGCCGCTTACCTTACGGTCAGTTTGTCTATTTCGGTGTTTATGAACTGGTACAACAAGCGCATAGCTTTGGTGGAAAGATAAGATGACAAGCCAAGCTAATATTTCTACTCCGAGCACCGAGCTGGCGCCTTCATCACGCTTGTCGGTTTGGAACTGGTTGCGTACGCAACTATTTTCTTCCCCGTTCAACACTCTGCTAACGATACTGTCCGTCTGGTTGCTATTCGCAACGGTACCGGCGATGGTAGATTGGTTTTTGATTAGTTCAACTGCAACGGCTAAGACCTCGCAGGAGTGCCGTGAAGTGACGGGCGCCTGTTGGTCGATGATTGTTGAAAAACATCGCCTGATCCTGTTTGGTGTCTACCCTTACGAGGAGCAGTGGCGTCCCTTATTGGCGACATTGATTCTTGTGGGTGTCATTATCTTGAGCGGCGTGCGCCGGTTTTGGAATATTTCTTTAGTCTTTTTCTGGATCATTGCGCTCTCCAGTGTCGCGGTATTGATGTGGGGTGGTGTGTTTGGTCTGACCTACGTCGAGAACAGTCGTTGGGGTGGTTTGCCATTAACTTTGATCTTGTCGACCTTCGGTATTGCGTTCGCATTTCCATTGGGTGTGCTGTTGGCTTTGGGTCGTCGCTCAAAAATGCCGGCAATCAAAACGCTTTGCGTGGTCTACATTGAGTTGATTCGCGGAGTCCCGCTCATCAGTCTGCTATTTATGTCCGCCGTGATGTTGCCCTTGTTCCTGCCAGAGGGTGTGACGATTGATAAGCTGTTACGTGCACAGGTTGCCATCATCTTGTTTGCGGCGGCCTACATGGCTGAGACGGTCCGCGGCGGCTTGCAGGCGATCCCCAAAGGGCAATTCGAAGGCGCTGATTCGCTAGGGTTGACCTATTGGCAACAAATGCGCTTGATCGTCCTGCCACAGGCGCTGAAGATTGTGATCCCTCCGCTTGTTGGGCTTTTTATCGCGCTGTTCAAAGACACGTCCCTCGTTGTGATCATCGGTATTTTTGATCTGACACAAGCCGCGAAAGCTGCGTTGGTGGATCAAGCATGGCGAGGGTTTAGTGTCGAGGTTTACATATTTATCTCGGCTATTTACTTCCTGTTTTGCTATTCGATGTCTAAATACAGTCAGTCTTTGGAAAAAAGATTGGCGACGGAGCATCAACGCTAACGGTGTGTCTGTGACGCCCGAGCGGTAATTATTTTCGGAGATCGTGTATGGCTGAAGCCATCATTAGCATGAAAGAAGTCAACAAGTGGTATGGCAAGTTCCATGTGTTGCGCAACATTAATCTGGACGTCGCACGTGGTGAGCGAATCGTGATTTGCGGACCGTCCGGTTCGGGCAAGTCCACGCTGATTCGTTGTATCAACCGTCTGGAAGAGCATCAGAAAGGTCATATCATTGTTGAAGGTACCGAGATCACCAACGACATTCGCGATGTTGAAGCGATTCGGCGCGACGTCGGCATGGTGTTTCAACATTTCAACTTGTTCCCGCATTTGACCGTTCTTGAGAATCTGACCCTCGGGCCGATCTGGGTGCTCAAAACGCCTAAGGCTGAGGCTGAGGCCAGGGCAATGAAGTATCTTGAGCGTGTCCGGATCGCCGAGCAGGCGAGTAAGTTTCCAGGGCAACTGTCCGGCGGACAGCAACAGCGTGTTGCGATTGCTCGTTCGTTGTGTATGGATCCTAAGGTCATGCTGTTTGATGAGCCCACTTCGGCACTTGATCCAGAGATGGTCAAAGAGGTGCTTGACGTGATGGTTGGTTTGGCCGAAGACACTGGGATGACGATGTTGGTCGTAACCCATGAAATGGGTTTCGCGCGTAAAGTCGCCGACCGAGTGATCTTCATGGACCGCGGCGAGATCATTGAGCAGAACACGCCAGATGCGTTCTTCGATAACCCGCAGAATGAGCGTACGAAGCTGTTCCTGAGTCAAATCCTGCACTAATTTTTAACGGCGACCCTGAATATGAAGCAAGCTTTCTGTCTAGTACGTAGGGGCTTCGTGCTATCTAGTCTTGCTTGTGCGGTGCTGTTGAGTGCGGGCGTGACGGTAAACGCACAGGCTCAGGCGCAATGGCCGAGCAAGCCGATTCGTTTTGTTGTGCCGTATCCTCCGGGCGGGCCGTTGGATACGATTGCTCGGGTCTTAGCCGAGAAAGTTAAAGTGTCTCTTGGGCAACCCGTCATCGTTGAGAACAAGCCCGGCGCAGGCGGCAACATTGGTGTGGACTTGATCGCCAAGGCGCAGCCTGATGGTTACACGCTCGTGATGGGGGCGGTCGCTACCCATGCGATCAACCCGTGGCTGTTTTCTAAGATTCCTTATGACGCAGTCAAGGACTTCGCCCCGGTGGCCTTGGTGGCGTCGGTGCCGAACGTTCTAGTCGTGAACAAGGAATTTGCAGATAAAAATAATATACGTTCGATGGGTGATTTAGTCGCGTATGCCAAAGCAAATCCCGGGAAGTTGAACTATGGCTCGGGAGGTTCGGGTAGTGCAGGTCATTTAGCGGGAGAGTTGCTCGGTGCCCGCGCTCAAGTCAAGATGGTGCACATTCCTTATCAAGGTGCTGCACCGGCCAAGCTAGCATTGTTATCTGGGCAATCGGATTTCATGTTTGATAATCTCGCGTCAGCGGCATCGCTCATTAAAGAAGGGAAAGTTGTTGCACTCGCTGTGACAACGACTGCGCGCTCGGCCATGCTGCCTGAGGTGCCGACGGTCGAGCAGGCGGGCATTAAGCCGTTCGATATTGGCACTTGGTTTGGCGTGTTTGCGACCGCAGGGACGCCCGCTCCGGTGCTTGCGCAATTACACACAGCCTACTCGCAAGCCCTGGTTGATCCGGACATTGCAAAGCGCCTGGCTGAGATGGGGTCGAATGCAAAACCATTGAGTTCTGCGCAGTTCGCAGAGATGGTCAAGCAAGAGTTAGATAAATATAAAGATCTTGTGAAGTTATCTGGCGCCCAAGTGAACTAAGGTTTTTGGTCGGATAACCCAAAAAGAATTTACATCACACTCTGTTGCGCAAAGATGCTCCCGCTGTGGGCGATAGCCGCCAAAAAGAAAGTGCGGCAAGTGAGCAGAGCGTGCCAATCACGATAAAACCGATCAATACGTCTTCTGGGCTGATCGTTTGTGCGCCTCGCAGAGACATGCTCAGACTGACTGTTTCTGCTGCGACCCCAACACCTAGGCTAATGCCCAGCTGCTGGCCCATGGCGGCGAAACTGCTCGCACGGCTCATATCGACCTGATTAATATCCGCATACGCGAGTGTGTTGACGGCAGTGAATTGCAGCGATCTGAAGAATCCGCCCAATAGTAGGATGGCCATCATCAATAAGCCCGGTGTCTCTTGCGTAAAGCTTGCGCAGATCATGAGACTAAGCCCAGTGAAGATCGCGTTGATAGTGAGTACTCGTCTGTAGCCCCAGCGGTTCAGGATACGAGGGGCCGCCACTTTCATGGCTAATGAGCCCACGGCACCAGCAAATGTAATGAGTCCCGCTGCCAAGGCGCTCATACCAAATCCAACCTGCAGCAACAGAGCCAGAAGGTAGGGCGTTGCGCCAATACTGAAGCGGCAAAGATTGCCTGCCAGCATTGCTATACGGAATGTTTGGATTTTTAGGAGTGACAGATTCAAGATAGGCTCAGCGTGCTTGCGAGCGTGCATTGCGTACGCCCAGCCTGCCAGTAGACCTAAACCGATAAGTGTGAGGCTTAGGCTGGGTGTTGAGCCAGAATTTCCCAGTGTTTCAAAGCCGCTGACGAGGCAAGCCATGCAGACAGCACTGAGGATGAAGCCCCAGAAATCCAGGCGATGCGGCAAGCCGTCGGAGGGAAGCTCACGGACGTGCTTTAAGACCATCCAGATCCCTAAGCTTCCTATAGGAATGTTAATGAGAAAAATCCAGTGCCAAGAAGCGTATGTCACCAAAAAACCGCCAAGAGGCGGACCAGCCATCGGACCGATTAGCGCCGGCATGGATAAAAGCGCCATAGCCTTGATCAATTCGTGTTTTGGAATGGTTCGCAACAGGATAATGCGACCAACAGGGACCATCATGGCCCCGCCTAAGCCTTGCACGATCCGAGAGATCACTAATTGGGACAGTGTTTGTGAGAGGGCGCAGGTCAGGGAGCTAAGAGAAAACAGCACAATCGCTGCGATAAACACCTTCCTTGCTCCGTAGCGGTCAGCAGCCCAACCACTAATTGGCACAAAGACGGCTGTCGAAATGAGATAGGAGGTGATCGCCAGATTCATTTCGATCGGGTTTGACCCTAATTCACGTGCCATGGCAGGCAAGGCGGTCGTGACAACCGTTGCGTCAAGCATTTGCATGAGCAGTGCGCATCCGACGATAAACGGCAAAATCCGTCGAGATTTCTCGGGAACCGATTCTGGTTCGTCGAGATTAGGTAAATTGGGTTGCTGCATGGGGATGATTTGATCGCGTCTACAGTACACTACACGACAGTCTAACCTTTCGCTGAACTTCCATGGCCGAGCAATACACTTCCGAAATTACGCAGTTCCTCCAATCTTATAAGTCCAGCCATCCTGACGTTGAACAACGCCAGCGAGATGGTCGGGCACGTTTGTGGGATAAGGCCCAGGATCCAGAGCTTGCCGAGGGCTTTAGACAGGCTCGCGTACGTCAGAATCCTTACGTTTATCAGAACAATTAGGCCCAATGAACTCGGCTCAGGTTTCAGGTGAAAGTCTTGAGGCGCTCGTAGAGCCCTCGGTCGACACAACCCCCGATGTGGTGGATACCGTAGCGCTTGCGCGGCTCTATGGTGAGCCACTATTCGCTTTGCCGACGGATTTGTACATCCCGCCTGACGCGCTCGAGGTTTTTCTTGAAACATTTCAAGGCCCGTTGGACTTATTGCTTTACTTGATTCGTAAGCAAAACTTCAACGTACTCGACATTCCGATGGCCGAAGTGACACGGCAATATTTGTCGTACGTCGATCAAATACGTATGCACAACCTTGAGCTAGCAGCGGAGTATTTGCTGATGGCTGCAATGTTGATCGAAATCAAAGCCCGAATGTTGTTGCCGGTCAAAAAGACCGAGTCGGGCGAAGAGCCAGAGGATCCGAGGGCTGAACTGGTTCGTCGTTTGCTTGAATACGAAAAGATGAAGCTCGCTGCGCAGCAGCTTGATGCCCTCCCGCAACTAGGAAGGGATTTTCATCGGGCTCAGGCATTTGCTGATTTGCGAATTGAGCGTGCATTGCCTGATGTGAGTGTCGAAGACTTGCGCCAGGCCTGGATCGACATTCTTAAGCGCGCGAAACTCAACGCTCATCATCACATCACGCGTGAACAGTTATCCGTACGTGATCACATGACGCATATTCTGCGTCGCTTATCTGATGTGCGGTTTATTGAGTTTGGTCAGTTGTTCATGGAACGTATTGCCGAGGGAGCCGCTGTGGCGGTTGTCGTCGTGCATTTCCTGGCCTTGCTTGAGCTCTCTCGTGAGTCCTTGCTCGAAATTACGCAGGCTGAACCCTACGCGCCGATTTATGTGCGCCTGGCTTACACCAGCGCTGCCGTTTAGGCTAAGCGCCTCGCGTCTCCGGAGAATCTATTGAAAGTCGTACACACGATCGAAGAATTGCGCGATCAGCTTAGAGGTCAGTTACGTGTGTCGTTTGTCCCGACGATGGGCAATCTTCATGAAGGTCATTTAGCTTTGATGAAGCTGGCTCGCCAGCATGGCGATCCGGTTGTCGCGAGTATCTTTGTAAATCGATTGCAGTTTGGACCGAACGAAGATTTTGATCGATACCCTCGAACTTTGCGGGATGATATTGCGAAATTAGAGCGTGATCGAAACGTATATGTATTGTTCGCGCCGAATGAAAGTGAGTTGTATCCCGAGCCACAAAATTATCGTGTGCAGCCACCACAAGAGCTTGGTGACATACTCGAAGGCGAATGCCGTCCTGGTTTTTTCGGGGGTGTGAGCACGGTTGTTCTTAAGTTGTTTTCTTGTGTGCAGCCTCGGGTTGCTGTCTTTGGTAAAAAAGATTACCAGCAACTGATGGTGATTCGAAATATGTGTCGCCAGTTTCAGTTGCCTGTTGAAATTCTTGCGCATGAGACCGTGCGTGCCGAGGACGGGCTTGCGCTCTCATCGCGTAACGTCTATCTGCAACCCACCGAGCGTACCGAGGCGCCACAACTGTATGCGCAGCTTCGCATCATGCAGGCAAAGGTGCGTGCGGGTGCTGCAGATGCTGCTTTGCTCGAGCAAGAGGCTACAAACTATTTACAGTCTCGTGGTTGGCTTGTTGATTACATTGCGATTCGTCGCCGTCGTGATCTGCATAAGCCTTCGCATTCGGAGATGCTCGCGGGTGAGCCACTCGTTGCGGTAGCGGCTGCCAAGCTTGGTGCCACACGCCTGATTGACAATTTAGAGCTCTAAATACTGTCAAGACGTACCTAGGGTTATTCCGCCTGTCAGATTTGACAGCTGTGCGTGCTCTTCTTGCTATGCCAGACTGCTCTTCGTCATAAAACGGAGGGGCAGCATGAAGCATGTTGACGAAACGAACGGGGCGGGTTGGAAAGCACTGACGGCGCGTGAGCGCGACGTCATTCATCCGGTTGCTGAGGGCAAATCAAACAAGCTGATCGCAATCGAGCTTGGTATCTCGATGCGTACCGTGGAAGCACACCGAGCGCGAATCTTCTACAAAATGGGCGTACGCAATGCCGTACAACTGGCTCGCCACGTTTGCACGCAGCCCGAGCTCAGTTGCGACATCCCAACGGCTCAGGAGCAGTTTGGTGATGTTTGATTGTTCAGTTCGTTGATTGGATCAAGGTCCGGCTGACGTGTAAGCGTGTAGGTCAGATTGGGCATGTCACCGTTAATTGAAATCAAACGCAATACATTCGTGCCGGTCATTGCAAGCTCTGCACGCACGTTACCCTGGCCATTAAGCAAGACAATACGTGGCACAGCCTGCGGAATTGCGCGCCAGCAACCTTGATCTGCAAGTTGTGATGTTGTGTTGTTTTGTCCGAGGTAGGCTGCGCGAGCGCGCCAACGACCATTCGGGGATATCGTAATCGTCACGCGCTGTGCGACACACTTCATTTCTGGATGGAAACAGGGCAGTGTGCCAGCAAATGTTTGAGGTTCTGGAATGAGTTCGCCGCGCAAGTTGTCGGTCGCTGCGGGCGCTGCGGGTGATGCGGTGTTTGCGCTTGCAGGTGTCCCGGCTGCGTTTGCTGTCGCGTTCACACCAGCTTGCTGTTGGGTAGGCGCTGAAGGGTTCAAGCCGATCTGAATTTGGCTAGGCGGGCGCACTGCTTGCGTGGCGTATGCGGCCTCCGCTTGTGCCTGCGCGTCTGTTGCCGAACTGGCGGCAGGAAGGTTGTAGTAGCCCGGCTGCTGCATTTGCGCGCAAGCCGTTAGCAGCAAGACGCTGACCAGAATGGCTCCACGACGCAGGTTTGTGACGCGGGTCTGATTGGGCTTGTGTTGTCCGAACATGATTTACTTCCTGAGTCGAGGGCATAACTAAAGTGATGTTTGCATTCTACGCATTTGCCCGATTCCCTGCAGACAAATCTGATTGGATTCCGTATGTTGACTGAGATTTTGGCGTGGCTTGCACTGGGTGCCGTCGTTGGGTTTGGTGCGGGCGTTCTACTGGTGTGGGTCGTGCGGCAAGTTTTTAGCCGCTTTTGGCTTATTTGGGGGTTAATGGACCCAGCCGACGACCCGCCTGCGATCCATCATTCAAAGGCTTGGTGGCTCGATAGCCGGCTGCGGGTATCTAGTGCAATGTGCGGGTCAGCCATCGCTGGGTTAGTCGCATATCCAAACGGTTTGGGCCTTGAGCTGGTCTGGTCCTGCTCTCTCTTTTGCGGGCTCGTCTTGATTCAGGCTCGCATCGATGCACAAACGGGGATGTTGCCTGATCGTTTGACGTTACCCACGCTATGGATTGGTTTGCTGTTTAGCCTGTTTGGGGGCTGGGTATCGCTCGAGCACTCGGTGGCGGGGGCGGCCGCGGGCTATATTGTCATGTGGGTGTTGGTCGCTGTTTTTCGTTGCGTGACAGGTCGTGAGGCGATTGGGCGTGGGGACTTTAAACTATCGGCTGCGATCGGCGCATGGCTTGGAATCTGGACGCTACCGAAGGTCTGGTTAGCGGCATCGCTCTGGCTATGTTTGATTGCTGCTTGGGATCATGTACGCGGACGCCAAAAGTTCCGCGCGCCAAGACCGTTTGGCCCAGGCCTGGCGCTTGGGGGTATTCTCGCGATGTTGCTGCAGGTAAATTGAAGGGGTAACCGGGGAGTTAAAGGGTGTTTAAGCTTGGTCTGACGGGCGGGATTGGTTCTGGCAAGACTTACGTTGCTAACCTACTGGCAGGGTGGGGCGCTAGTGTGATCGACACGGATCAGATTGCACATGCGCTAACAGCTCCTGAGGGTCTTGCAATCAAACCTATCCGTGATGCGTTTGGCGCTGATTTGATCGGGTCAGACGGTGCCCTTGATCGCACGCGTATGCGAGAGCTCGTGTTTGCCACGCCAGCTAAACGGGTGGTACTTGAGGGTATTTTGCACCCCCTTATTGCTCAGGAAGTCTTTATGCAGGCGCAGGCAGCAACGGGTCTTTATGCTGTTTTTGTCGTGCCGTTGTTGGTTGAGTCTGGTCGCTGGCGTGATCGCATCGATCGCCTTTGCGTGGTGGATTGCGAAGAGACAACTCAGATCGAGCGCGTCCAGGCGCGGTCCGGAATTCCGATTGACACAATCCGCCGCATTCTAGCCGCGCAGGCGACCCGGTCCCAAAGGTTGGCGGTTGCCGATGACATAATTGTCAATTCGGCAAATACAACGCTCGAGGAACTTGAAAAACAAGTGTTGGTCCTACACGAGGGGTGGTGTAACCTATCGATATCTGGATAAGTGCGCTCATTTTTAGTGCATCGTCCGCCTTTTGTGATAAATATCTGTGATTCTTTTTGAATATCCTTTTAACGAGCGAATCCGTGCGCTGATGCGTCTGGAGTCCTTGCTTGACCGGATGATATTTTTTGCCAAGCCAGGTGATGCGCGTCATCATCAAGTCGCTTTGGCCGCGTTGTTTGATTTGCTGGACGCAACCGAGCGAACGGACGTGAAAGGCACTGTGCTCCAGGATTTAGAGCGCCAGCGTAATGTGCTCTCTTCGCTTAAGGACCATCCGAGCGTAGATGAAAAAACCTTATCGAAGATGCTGACCGAGCTCGAGCGGGTCACAACTAATCTCAACGCCGCAGGGAAAACCGGGCAAGAACTTCGCGCGAACGAATGGTTAAGCAGTTTGCGCGGTCGGCTTGCTGTGCCTGGTGGCGGAACACAAGTTGATATGCCGTCTTTTCATGCGTGGCAATATCGCACTGAAGTCGAACGGTGTAACGATTTGCAGCGTTGGATGTCAACGCTGATGCCATTACATGCCGGTATTTCCATGGTGATGCGACTGTTGCGAGAAACAGGTCAAGCGACTGACGCTGTCGCGCCCAAGGGTGCATTTCAACAAATGCTGGCTGGTAAAACATATCAGCTTTTACGCGTGTGGGTTGATGAGTCTCAGGGAGTGTTTCCTGAAATCAGTGCCAACAAATATATGGTCTGGATTCGCTACTCTGCGCAGGATGGCGAGCACCGACCCCATGCGGTGACGCATGACGTCAACTTCAAAATGACTCTTTGTGCCCTTTAGGGCCTGTTGGAATCCCTATGTCTGAGCATGTGCCTTCCAGGTCCGCCCGTCGGCTGCCGTGGGGTTGGATTGTTGTAGTGTTGGCATTACTGGCTGGTGGTATGTACTGGTGGTCAACGAGTGCCAATAAGCCCGCCTCACCGAAGGGTCCGCCTAGCGGGATGACGCCCATGGTGCCCGTACGCGTACAAGCCGCGGTCTCTGAAAGTCTGGATATCTATCTGCGTGGACTTGGAACAGTAACTGCGTTTAACACCGTGACGGTACGTAGCCGTGTTCAAGGCGAGTTGATGGAGGTCTTGTTCAAAGAGGGTGACAGCGTTCGGGCAGGTGACGTGCTGGCGCGTATCGATCCCCGACCATTCGAAGTTGCCTTGAATCAAGCGTTGGGCGCACAACAACAAAACGAAGCTCAGTATGAAAACGCTAAACGCGATTTGCAGCGCTACCAAACCTTGCGGAAACAGGATTCCATCGCACCGCAGCTGCTCGATACGCAGGCAGCGCTTGTCCGTAAATTTGAAGGTCTGATTAAAAGTGATCAGGCAACCGTAGACAATGCACGCTTGCAATTAAGCTACACCACTATCACCGCTCCCATAGCAGGCAGACTCGGGTTGCGTCGTGTTGATGCGGGCAATCTCGTTAACGCTAACGATCCAGCTGGCGTTGTCGTCATCACACAAACACAACCTATCGCGGTCATGTTCACGTTACCTGAAAATGATTTACCGGCTGTGCGTGAACCCATGCTTACTGGGCAAACACTTGCAGTGGATGCGTACGATCGTGCTGATATGAATCGTCTGGCACAAGGCAAGCTGTTGTCGATTGATAACCAAATAGATATCGCAACCGGGACGGTCAAACTTAAGGCTGAATTTGCCAATCAGACCGATGCGCTCTTTCCTAATCAGTTCGTCAATGTTCGGATGAAGGTACGTACGTTACAAAATGCGCTCACCATCCCAGCGGC